>CAZNOB010000128.1:0-7245 GCA_964574535.1 uncultured Granulosicoccaceae bacterium
GAGCAAACGCTTTGCGTTTTTCATCTGTTTGTCGTGCTCTCTGGATGGTTTTTTTATGTGGCCGTAGATACTTAAGTCGGACACTTGTTATTTGTTAGATGAAAGTAGAAATCAAGTCTTGAGCTCTAGGAGCCTGCGCGGCAGAACCTCTGCTACTGCGAACGCGCCCTGGCGGTGCGTTTTTATCGATCATTTTCGTTACGTATGAACAACTATGCGCCTCAAATGATCGTAAAAACGCCCTCGCCATGGCACGTTCTCGCTACGCAGACTTCTACCGCGCAGGCTCCTAGGTTCTTTTATTACCATAGAATTCTATGAAATTTCTAAAATCAATGGGCCGATCGTCAAAACCGGTTTGAAAACGCTGCAATCAATTAGCGAGCCTGGCATGAGGCTCATGTATTTTTGCATTTATCCTTTTCTGTTTTGAGAATCCAGGTTATTTCCCGGGATGGATGTTTTCTTGAATACAAATGCATGAGTAGTGTCCCGAATATAAATAACAATGCGGTAGCCTCAGCGGTTGCTGGATAGTTGTATTGAAAGTCGTGGGAATTTGAAACAAGCAAGCAGGGTGTATGGGGCAATGATAATTAGGCCAGTTTCAGGTTGAATGTCCTGCTATCTTTGTTTGATTGAAAATTGCAGAATTGTTTTTTCAAAAACTGTCACCATAACACTGTTGCGTTTCTAGCCAATAAACTTACGTGAGTAAAATAAAGATCCCAATGCCAACAATAGAAATATACAGCAAGATGTTATGCCCATTCTGCAGTCGGGCAAAACATACCCTTGAAACGCTTGGTTTAGAGTACAACTCGATAGAAATTACTTTTAACGGTAAACGACGCAAAGAGATGATTGAGCGCTCGGGCCGAACCACCGTTCCGCAGATTTTTATCGACGGATATCATATTGGTGGCAGTGATGACCTGGAAGCAGCGCGGGAAAGCGGATTGCTGGATAAGGTGTTGGCGGGTGAGCACCCGAGCTAATGCTACTTGTGTAAGGTGTTGTTGACCTCGAATTAACCGGATCGAATTTGCCGGACTGGAGTCCGTGTGTGCTTTGGTGTTTGGCAGTATTTTTATGTTGTCGGGTAGTTGTGGTTTGGCGGTGAGGCTTCGGTGAGCGGAGTGGTGTTTCTCTGATAATTCGTGCGTCTTTTGTTTTTTCGTTTGAGTTTCGAGGATAAATTCAAATATATAAGCTCGGACGCTTTTAGATTTTTTCGGTTGTCGGCTGTCGCTTGTACGGATTTATTGGATCTTTGATGTTGGCGGGGGAATCGATAGTACGTGAGCCTTAGGCTTACGGCCCCTGCGGAGTGCGTCCTGGTGTGTTGTCGTGGCAGTGCAGGTTGTGGCAGGTGCGGGGTATGCCGCAAGTTGTATTCAGTACCAAACCGCAGGGACCATAAGCCTTATGCGCCTGTGCCATTTTGCAATTCCTGGTGAGGAGGTAGTTTTCCCTGATCGGCTACGTGTTGAGCAGTTCACATTCCGGGTGCCAAACGTGTTTCAGTCGCGATAATCGATCCGCTTGCTTGACCCTTCAAATTCAATAGTGGTAGGATTCTTTTGAATTGGGAAAAATATCCCAAACAATTTTTGTCGATTGGCAGGTTGCAATGTCAATCTCGAGCGGTAGCAGGCACTGGCTACCAATGTCGGTCTCTGCACCGCCAGTCGATTGTGCGATTTTAAATTTTAGTCAAAAAGGCTCAGGTGATGCGATTAATCCCGATAGTTCCCGCTTTAACACTACTCATTCTGGTCGGCTGTGATAGCGGATCCTTAGTTGGTGACACGACTGAAGGTGACACGATCGAAGTCGATGAGACTGTCATTGATACGGTGCCTGATTCAGATACCGGTGGTGCGGATTCATTATTAACACAGTTTTCCGGCGCTACATTTGTGGCTTTGGGTTTGGACCAGGCGGCTGTTGATTCCCCGTCGGATGTGGGTTCGGTAAGTTTCACCAACGACACGGTTACCTGGACCCGATCTGAGACCGTATTAATTGATTCGTTTGTCAGGTCTCAATCCAGCATTGTAGAAGTTGGCTCATATGTTAATGACGGTAGTGATGAGTTAGTGGCCAGTTTTCCGGATCGGGATATTTTGTTTTCATCCGATAGTGGCAACCTTATCTGGGATTCTCTTAGTTTCCGCAGAGCAGCTGGATCACAATTCAGTTCACAGGAAAGTCTGGTGGAATACCTTGATGGCTCGGCGTTTATTACTAGTGAGCTGTTTGATATAACAGGGAGTCAGGACACCGGCCAGGCGATGACAAGCTGGGTTGTACGCTTTGAAGATGATCAGGCTTTTTGGGCAGAGCGTGGGGGTACAGTTATTATTGGCGCTGTAAGTTTTGTTGATGATTCGACTTTCAAGATCAATTTTGCAAACAGAGAAGTGACTGTTGTCGCTCTGAGCCGAAATGAACTTGTTATCGATGCGGTGATATACGAGAAAGACCTGACTAATCAGTTTGATTCTCAGGCAACACTGGTTGAGTTTCTGGATGGGGCGTCCTTTAGATCAACCACACTACAACCCCTGGGCGAAACCAGTCCTGGTGTTACTGCAGTAGGATATTGGTTTGTTGATTTTGTTGGTGATACTTTCACCTGGACTTATCAGGATGTTGCAGAGGCGGGGACTATTTCTTTCATTGAAACTAATCGATTCTCAGCAGAGGTGACTGACAGAGTGTTGATCATTGAAGTGCAAGGTGACGATATCCTTTGGGATGGCGTACGGTATAGAAAGGTGATTGGCGGGTAGAGCTGCTTCCAGGTTTATCTATAAAAAAAACGGCGGCAATAACCGCCATGGTTGTACCGGACAGTAAGGTCCATTTTGCGAGCCTCATTTGAGGCTCGTGCTTTTTTTTGCTTTTATGTTTTGTCCGGTTTGAGAAATCCGGCCTATTTACAGTAAGCCGCAAATAGTTGTTTTGTACTCCTGTTCTTTTAAATATCAGCATTCCTTGGTGCAACTTTGAGCTCAACGAATCTGCCGCCTCGTAGTACGGAAACTACAAACCCTTCATCATCTGGCAGCGATGCTACATGATTTTTTATATCGTCGAAGCTATGCGGCCCATCACACACGATTCCTGCAATTGCCAGAACCACATCTCCACCCAGTGAAATAGTATTTCCGGCCATGCTTATCTCGACTTTTCCACCGCGTAGTCCTGCTTTTTCCGCAGCAGAACCAGTAACCACATGCTGTACCAGCATTCCAGTAGGTTGTGGGATGTTAATCGCTGCTGCGAACTCAGGGCTGAGCAATATGCCATCAAAGCCAAGCCAGAAATCGGACGCTTGCAATAGTGAATTCATTGCACCATTTATTGATACGGCAAAGCCAATACCATTAAAGCCACCGCTCTTACTTAAAATAAAGCTAACGATACCTATTACTTTGCCATCCTTGTTGAACATGGGGCCGCCAGAGTTACCCTGATTAATGGCGGTATCTGTCTGCAGTAAACTGACAGGCTCGCCCCCGGCCATGAGTCCTCTGCTCATGCGTCCTGATAAATTACCTACTGACAGTGTGTGCTCAATGCCAAATGGTGCGCCGATAACAAATACTGGCTCACCGATACGGACTGATTTTGAATCGGCAGTCTCGGCTATTATGATGTTGGCTGGTGGGTTGATCAGCCTTAACAGAGCGACGTCACTTGCGGGAATCGAGGTTACGATTTCTGCTTCAGTCGTATATCCGTCCTTGAATTTGACTTGAATGCTACTGGCTGTATGCACTACGTGGGCGGCAGTGATAATTTTGTCATTCTCGATAACAATGCCTGTGCCCAGGCCATTTGTCGACGTTTGTTTTAGACCGCTATTATTGCTGGTATGAATGGTTACTACAGTGGGGCTTAGTTTCTCGTAGAGGTCTGAAAAATCTTCACCAAGCAGTGTTGTTGGCAAACAAAGCAGAAACAGTATGGTTAGTCTAATCAATTGAATCTCCAAAAATGACTAATTAGTGCGCATCCAGAAACAGGTGCGTAGCGAGAATCACTTAGGTGCGTGAGATTTTACCGACTCCATGTGGGCGTTTAGTTACTCTAAATAACACCATGTAGTCGGTGAAAGATCGCGTGCATTCAGTGGTTCGCAGTAGCGCTTGTTTCTGGATGGGCACTATTAAATACAATAGTGATAAAAACATCCTCCTGAAGCAAGTGGCTGATGTTCCATGTTGTCCTAATAATACTCTGATGCGAACAACGATCAATGAATTATCATCGGTGATGAAGTCTGCTCCGTTTGACAGGCAGCTATTGTCTGAAAAATCGATCAGTTTCGCTGAATTTAGTGTATTGAACTGCGGGCATTCACCTGGCTCGCTCGTTTTTTAGAGAACCCGGATTGCGATTGGTGTGTTTTTGTTTTTCAGTCATCTATGGAGAAGGCGCCCGGGCGAGCGGAGCGCTGTCGTGCGGCTAACATGATGTCCCTGCCGGAGCCCTTCATTTTTGAAAAGCCTGGATTCAAGAAGACCAAAACGGAAGCAAAAAGTCTTTTTGCAACTAAACAGCCCTTCGGGTGCCTGCTGGATGAGTGCATCCTTGCCAATCAACACCCCGCTGTTGGTTAGAGAAGTGAGGCCATTGGGCCGTGCTGGAAGTTTGGTGACCAGGTTTTCACAGCCGTAGTTGTCAGGGCAAGGCGAAAATATGCAGGTAGAACGTAGCCCGCGACGAACCTGATTTTGATCAACAGTAGTCAAGTTCAACTATTCTATCGTGAACGGTGCGGGCTATAGAAATGTAAGTTACTCTTACGCAGGCTCAAGTACACCGGGTGAGGTAAAAGCCTGTGCGATCGCCAACTCTTTCAATGCAGTGTTAAAAGCATTACGCGGGTGATGCACGTCAAGATGGATTGAACGCATGCCAACATCAAGACCACCTTTAACGTTACGCAGTTGGTCGTCAATGAAAACACATTGATCGGCGTGCAACTGCAGGGAATTGAGACAGTGTTGGTAAGCGCGGGGATCGGGTTTCAGAATTTTGGTGTAGGTCGCATCACTGATGACATCAAAGTGATCGAGGCATTTCAAAGACTGGCGCAGTTCTTTGCCAAAAAACAAATCCAGTTCATTCGATAGAATGGCGAGTTTCTTACCTGCAGCCTTTACCACGTTGATCAGTGGGATAATTTCCGGCCGAATGATTTTTTCAGTGTTTTTGCCACGGGCCCTGATGATGAATTCCGCCATTGTTGTCCATTCTTCACCGACAAGCTTGCCGGTTTCTTTGGCTCGTGTTAACCAATAGTCGCGCTCCGTAATTTCGTCACGCTGCATCGAAGACCACAATGCGTCAGCCTTTGGGTCGAACGGCCCCATCCAGGTCAGACTGCCTTCGGGGAGACCAATGTTGCGTTCAGAGAATCGATGTGTCTCAAACATAGTCAGTGTCACGACACTGCCAAAATCCAGCACCAGTGCTTCTGCTTCTTTTTTCAACGTATTATCTGCATTATTCATGAGGATTCGGCGCCCAGAGCCAGTAGCGCAGGTTAGTATTCTGACCAACCGTCCGTTGCCTTTTCGGATTCCTTGCCTGGAAACAGTCTTTCTATCGTGGCCAATATTTCTGATACCTCCGAATCACTGGCGTAGATCTCGGTTACAGGAACAGGCCGATCATAAGCAGAGTCGCCTTTGCCGAAGCTTTGATCTATGTTCAGGATTTCAAAGTGCCGAAAGCGCATTAGACGATTAAACACCTGTGTATAGATTTCCGGACAGTAGTCACTGTCTGAACCCGAGGAACCTTCGTTGTTATTCCATGTGTTGTAAAGCTGTCGGGTTATCATCCATTCGTTTTGTACGATGGATATCGGGGCATCTTTCGTTTCCTGATCATTGCGGGGGTTTGCAAAAGTCTCCGCTCTGTGGCCGGTGATCACCTTGCGCATTTCGTGGGTGGGTATCGGTACAAAGAACAACACATCGCTTGAACTCAGGATAGCTTCTGCGTCATCTTTTATTGGCTGAAGCAATTCAACGAATCGACCACCAACCACCGGTAGTTCTGCAATCAATATGGCGTTTGTGCTTCTGTTAAGCTCGAACCAGGCCTGTACTGCTTGTCTAATCCAGATTCCTGCTGCTTTGCGAATACCCGGGTGTGTCAGGTTATTGTGTTCCGGGTATTTTTTTAACCCTTCTTCAGTTTCAAAGCTTTGACGTGACGCGTCCCATTGTATCGTGTAGACAGGACGATTAATCTGGTGAGCCAGTATTGCCAACTGTTGCAGCATCAGGCTTTTACCTGAACTGGGCAGTCCGGCCACGAAAATCATTTTTTGCGTTTTTACAGCGCTGCGGAAACTGACGCCAATTTTGTTGTCTGCCGGAATAATACTTTGGTACATGACCTGACCCTTTAGCGGAATTGATCAATGCTTGGCATATCACCAACAGGGATTTCTATAACGGTGGGACCATCGGTTGTGCTGATGCCTGCGCGAATCGCACGGCGTACTTGTTCAGGGGTTTCTGCTTTAATAGCTTGCGCGCCAAAGCTTTCGACCAATTTGCAAAAATCCGGGTTGTGCAAGTCGCTGGCGATAACACGGCCACCGTAGTTGTTGACCTGCATCTGTTGTACGTTTCCGTAACTGTTATTATTAAAAAGTAAAGTGACCAGCGGAATTTTCTGTTGCACTGCTGTGGCTAGTTCCTGCATGGAGAACATAAAACCCCCGTCACCCGTGACTGATATTACCGGAACATCGGGCCTGGCTACCTTGACACCGAGTGCTGTAGGAAAACCATAACCTAGTGTGCCCTGGTATCCGGTTGATATATAGGTACGTGGTTTGTAGACAGGGTAGGCAATCCGGCTGGCGAAACCAATCTGTGTCAGTTCATCGACAAAAATCCCGTCTTCTCCCAGCTCTTCTCGAATAATTTTTAGAAAAGTCATTTGCGGCTCTAATACAGAGACCCGCTGCTCCCAGTTGGCCTTAACCTCAAGCAGTTCGTGTTCTCTGGATGCCCGTTTGATGTTGTAGCGATCGAGTTGTTCCAGAAGGGCGGGCAGTGCCTGCTCCGCTCGCGCTGTTATCGCCACTTTTGGTGTGTTGAACTTGCTATGGGTAGTTGGATCTACATCGATGCGAATGATCTCGGGGCTGTGGCCTTTAATCCATTTTCGCGCCGGAACACGCATGTTGGATCCAATGGCAAGCAC
>CAZNOB010000128.1:7345-9147 GCA_964574535.1 uncultured Granulosicoccaceae bacterium
GAAATCCCTCCTGGATAAGACCGGGGATTTCTGCAGGGTTGTTTGCCCGCGTAGCCCACTTGGTCAGTGAACGGATGATCGTCAGCTGGTCATTGATCTCGTGTAACTCTCCCCAATCCTTGCCAATAGCTTGCGAATTGATCTGCCCGGTCAGGCAGAACAGTTTTGCGTTCAGGGCATAGGCTGTGGACATGGCTGCCGACGCATTGAGCAGGCCGGGCCCGGGTACAACATTGAACACAGCTGGCTCATCAGTGGCGAGTGCGTGACCCAATCCCATATATGCCGCGCCTTGTTCGTGTCTTGTATGAATGATGCGGAATTTTTCACGATGGTCGTAGAAAGCGTTGTAGAGCCAGTCGTTCTGAACGCCCGGTAAACCATAAATGGTTTTTACGCCCATGTTATGCAAGGTGAGAGCAGTGGCTTCGCCGCCGGTGATGGATTTCAACATGAGTCAGGCTTCCAGAATTGTATCAAGGGCAGCGAGCAGCCTTGTGTTGTTTTCGTGTGTGCCAATAGTGGCGCGAATGTGGTGTTTTAAATTGAAGGCCGGGCGTACCATGACTCCCAGTGCAGCCAGGTCTTGAGTCAGGTGGGCTGCGTCTTTACCTTCGGGGCATTTGAACATAATGAAGTTTGCCTGGCTGGGAGTGACTTCCAGACCTCTGACGGGCAGTTCTTGTGTTAGTCGTATTCGTTCTGCATGGTTATTGTCTACGGTTGTGCGCAGATGGTCTGCATCGTCAAGTGCAGCGATGGCGGCTGCCATGCTAACGCTGTTGATGTGAAAGGGACGTTTGGCTTGCTGGATTTTCAATGCGATTCTCGGCGGGGCGATACCATAGCCAATCCGCATGCCTGCCAGTCCATAAGCTTTTGAAAAGCTGTGAACAATGACAATATTGCGATCTTCCAGCACATATTTAATTGCATCGGGCAGGCCGTTTTCGGTAGCAAACTGGAAGTAAACCTCATCATAAATAAGGGTGACATGATCGGGCAGGCCATCAAGGATAGACTTCAGCACGTCTTCACCGAACCAGCTGCCCGTTGGATTGTTAGGGTTGCACAAGTAAACCAGTCGAGTACCGGGTCCGACCGCTGCCAGTAAGGCTTCTGTGTTGACAGCGAAGTCTTCGGACAACCAGACTTGCTGGATTTTAGCACTTTTCTTTTCAAGCGAAGGGCTATAGGCTCCGAAGCAGGGGGGGCAGATAATTGCACCTTGATCTGCTTTGATCGAGGTTTCCTCGATCAAAGACAGGACTTCTACTCCGCTGTTTGCGGCAAAGAAATGCTTTGCGGTCAAATTGCGCCGATGAAAGGTCGCTAACGCATTGCAAAGTTTGCTATCACTGCGTTCCGGATAAAAATTGGCTGTATTCAGTGCTGCCTGCGCAGCTGCAACAGCCCTGGGAGAAGGGCCGAACGGGTTCTCGTTAGAGGCCAGTGTGGTAATTTCTTTTTCTGAACTTGTTTTTCTTATGGCATCGGCAGACGAGCCTGGTTCGTGCTCCGTACTTTCAGTGGCATTTTTTGGCATATCGTTTCGGTTCCTGTTTGTGTACCACACGATTAATGAGTGCCCGTCCAGTAGCGCTTGTTTCTGGATGGGCACTAATGTGTCATATTCAGTATTGCGCATGGGGGAAACTCACTACCTGCCATATTACATCGTGCTGCTGAAAGCTGTGTCACCTAAAAGGCCGCGCGAAAATTGGAGTCGAAGTGCGTGTTCCGGCTGGCTTGGATACCCGCATCATTGCAAATGGTCCCGGAGTCGACCGAAAATTGGCTTC
>CAZNOB010000128.1:9247-15493 GCA_964574535.1 uncultured Granulosicoccaceae bacterium
TTGATGCTCGTCCCGAAAAATCAGGAAGCGCCAGAACTTAATGGATACTCGTTTTTTACTCATCGCTGTTTTTGTGGCGGGCGTGAGTTCAGGCTGGCTAGGCAAAGCCTGGTGGGGCACTCCGCATTCAGGGCCGATCACCGAGGTGTCTGACAACACTCAACAATCGATTCGTCGAAATGACAATGCAAGCCGGGCTCCTGCTAATACACTGGACTCAACGATTACAAGGTCGAGTGATGCAGCTTCGATCAATATCGATTTTTCAGACCCACCTATCCTGGCAGAACCTTCCAGGGAGGCACGTACCGATAACAATGCCCCTCTGCTATTTACCCGTCTGCTACATGACCGCCGATACTATGATGCGATGGTTCTTTATCAGGAAACAACCCGAAACAATGAAAGAGCGACGGCTCAACTGAAACGTGAATTGCTGGATCACTTAAACATATTATCGAGTAATCGCAATAATAGTGATTTCTCCGAGCTGACAGAAAATTACCTGTCCGTTTACTATGATGACCTTGATGTACTCTTGTTGTTGGCTGAATTTAACGAAGCTAATGGCAGCTATCTTGAAGCAGCAGATGTTTACTTGCTCGCAAAAAACTACACTTATAAAATTACTGATCAACAAAACTTGCTCTCACACTTTAATAGTTTTGTTAATAAAACTGATCAGATTTATTCAAACCAGCAAGACTGGTTATCACTGATTAATTTCTATGCCCATATTGAAGCTCTGGGTTTGTTGACATCTGTACATCAGTACGGAAGAGCAATTGCTCACTTGAGTAATGGTGATAGATTTTCCGCTGTGGCGCTGCTGGAACAACTGGTTAATGACAGTTTGATTGGAGAGCAGGCATCGCTGGCTTTGTTAGAACTATCGGGTAATACCGGAACGCCAATTATCAATAGTGATCCTGTTCGAGAGGATTCAGAAGTAGTTGCATTGCAGCAAAGGGGAAATCAGTTTCTGGTTGATCTAACCATTAATCGAGAAGATAACGTTAAGCTGCTGATTGATACCGGAGCCTCGATGACTACACTATCGCAGGCATCGTTTTACGCATTAAGAACCAGCGGTGAAGCCATTGAACAAGAGCGAAGGGTTTTTCATACCGCAAACGGGGTAGCACAGGGTACTGTGTATCTGGTGCCTGAAATAAACCTGGGTCCTTTTCTTTTAAAAAACACCAGAGTTGCCGTACTCGAGTTCGGTATCGTGCAAGGCATTGATGGCCTTTTAGGCATGAACGTGTTGGGTCAATTTAGATTTCAGATTGATCAGGAAAACCGAAACTTGCTTTTAAATAAAAAAGAATAGCATTCGAGATGCTTCATTTTTCGCAAACCATGTTTTGTATTTAAAAATGGATAAATGCGGGGGGGTAACCTGATTTCAGTCGCTTGTTATGAAGCCTCATGGTTGAAGCCCTTGAGGCGAACTAATTCTGAATTTGCAAACACAGGCCCGACATCAAGGTTTAGCGGAGGGCTCTGATACAACGAAGGCGGCACACTGATATCCGCCAGATATAGCTCACCCACGTATTTAGCCGCTTCAGGTTGCCGTAACCCTTGTTTCGGTAATGCGAGTGTCATGGTGGCTGTAGCGCTGACGACCGGGTCGAATATGGTTCCGGTGGTGGTGTCTATGCCGGACGGTGTATCGAGCGCCAGGATTGGTGTTGTTTGCGAGTTAGCCCATTTTATGAGTTCTTTTGTCGTGCCATAGGGATTGCCTCTCAGGCTATAACCAATCAGCCCATCGATTATCACGGTTGGTGGAGCGTCTGGTGCCGGTTCTGCAGGGCCAACCGTGCAAGGTATCCCCATGCGTTTAAGGATATCCAGTTGCTGAAGTGGAACCGGGGTCATTTTTGCTGCGGGATTCGCCAGGTACACGCAGACGTGAGCGCCCCAGTTATGGAGTCGTCGCGCTGCAACCAGCGCGCCTCCGCCGTTTCCGCCAGTGCCAGCCATCACTATGATCGACCGGGCACGGGCGTTGCCTTGCAGGAAGCGTTCGCGGGTCAGAATTGCCAAAGTGCGACCGGCGTTTTCCATCATCTGAATCAGGCTGATTTGATAGTCATTGATCATCGCGCGATCTACTTCGATCATTTGCTCGGTATCAATGAATGGAATATCGATGTCTGTTAAGGGTATTGACACAATAAACCTTATGGTGGGATGTACGTTTTGTGATTAACATTCTGAAGTTTAGCGTGTGATCGAATCACATCTCTCACGCGATCTGTTTAGCGCTATCTCCGTCGAGTGATGAATCACATGATAAAGGTGCTAGACAATACCAGCGCTTTCTTTCAGCAATACATTGAGTATTGAATGGTTCAATGAGTAGTCGATGGGTAAGTCAATGACATGCACGCCTTTACTGTTTAGTGCGGTGTCAAGAATCTTTATAAAATGTTCATGACTTTCGGCGCGATGACCGATAGCACCAAAACTATTTGCATACTGCACAAGGTCTGGATTTTTGAAGTCCAACCCGAAGTTATCAAATCCAATACCTTCCTGCTTCCACTTAATCATGCCGTAGGCGTTATCCGTTAATATAATGACGACAAGATCCAGATCCATGCGTACCGCAGTTTCTAATTCCTGAGAGTTCATCATAAAACCGCCGTCACCGTTTACAGAGACTACCTTGCGATTCGGATTCAGCTGTTTTGCAGTCATGGCAGAAGGCAGGCCAGCCCCCATGGTTGCCAGTGCGTTGTCCAGAAGCAGCGTGTTTGGTGCATAGCATTCATAGTTGCGAGCAAACCAGATTTTGTAAATCCCGTTATCTAGTGTGACGATATCTTCTGCGTCCAGATGTTCACGCAGAGCGCTTACTAAAGCCTGCGGGAGGACCGGAAAGCGGTGATCGTCAAAGTATTTGGTAATGTGTGAGTTAACTTCATCACGTACACGCTCAAAGAAACTGAAATCCTGATTCAATTTGCCCAGTTTTTCAGTGATGTTTTTAATGGAACTGGCGATGTCGCCAACTACATTGAGCTGTGGAAAATACACATCGTCGATGTGGGCGGCGTCGAAGTTGATATGAATGACTTGCTTACCGCCTTTCTCCATAAAAAAGGGTGGCTTTTCGATAACATCGTGACCGACATTGATGATGAGATCAGCGCGTTCAATAGCGTAATGCAGGTAGTCATGGTCAGACAGGGCAGCGGTGCCAATGTATCTTTCGTGACGCTCATCGATCACACCTTTGCCCATTTGAGTATCGAAGAAAAACAAGCCGCTTTGATCGACGAATTGTCTCAAAGACTCACTGGTTCGCTTGCGGTTTGCTCCGGCACCGATTAGCAGCAATGGCAGCTTTGCGCCTTTTATCATCTGTACTGCTTTTTCAACTGACGGCTGGCTGGCGTCCGGGCGTCTATGCCCAACGACATCAAAGACGGTGGCGTCAGTCTCTTCTTCAGCAATATCCTCTGGTAGTTCCAGGTAGGCGGCCCCGGGTCTTTCGTTCATCGTTAGTCTGAATGCTTCACGAATCATTGCAGGCACGTTGTTACCGTCGAGAACCTGTTCTGAATACTTGGTGACAGGCTTCATCAGGTTAACTACATCGACGATTTGAAAGCGACCCTGCTTGCTCTTGCGTATGGGTTTTTGCCCGCCGAGCATAATCATTGGCATGCCACCCAGCTGTGCGTAGGCCGCTGCAGTGACAAAATTGGTAGCGCCCGGGCCCAGTGTGGACAGGCATACCCCGGGTTCGCCAGTGAGCCGGCCGTAGGTAGCGGCCATGAATCCTGCCGCTTGTTCGTGCCGAGTTAAAATTAATTCAATGCTTGAATCTTTTAATGAGTTGAGAAAGTCCAGGTTTTCTTCGCCCGGGATGCCGTAGATATACTTCACACCCTCGTTTTCCAGGGCTTTGACCATCAGGTCAGATGTTTTCATGGGTTAACTACCTGGTCGGTTTGATATTGATTACCAGTGATCGGGGCTTGCAGCTTTCCAGTCGTCTTTCCAGTCGTCGGGCATTGAGTCCGCGTCAAGAAGACACTTAAATCCTATAGCGGGATACAGTTGGGCATAGGTTTTAATGGTGGTCCCCTGAACACGATGATTAATATGTTCGGGTTTGAGTTGATCCAGGCAATCCAGTCCGGCCGCTGCCAGCAGCTCGACCAGATTTTCGATCGTTGATTGATGGAAGTGCGCGACACGCTCTCCTTTGTCGCTTACCACCAGGCCTGCGGCACGAGCGGGGTTCTGTGTAGCAATACCGGTAGGGCAATGATCTGTATTACAGCTGCGTGATTGAATACAGCCCAGCGCCATCATCATGCCTCTTGCCGAGTTAGCGGCATCAGCACCTAATGCGATCACTCGCAGTAAATGGAATGCAGAGAGAATTTTGCCAGACGCGATGATGCGAATTTTGTCTTTTAGCCCGATACCAATAAGTGCTTGATTGACAAAAATCAGGGCGTCTCTCAATGGTGTTCCCACTGAGTTGGTCATTTCAGTCGGGGCAGCTCCGGTGCCACCCTCACCGCCGTCGACGGTGATAAAGTCTGGCGTTTTCCCGGTCTGTAACATCGCTTTGCAAATTGCCAGAAATTCACTGCGCCGTCCGATGCACAGTTTAAAACCAACCGGTTTGCCGCCTGAGAGTTCTCGCAATTCATATACGAAGTCCAGTAGCTCTAACGGGGTAGAAAAAGCTGAGTGTGACGGAGGAGAGATCACATCCTGTCCCATCGGTACATGCCGGATTTGGGCAATCTCTTCGGTTAACTTGGCTGCCGGCAGAATACCCCCGTGACCTGGCTTTGCCCCTTGCGAGAGTTTGATTTCAATCATCTTCACTACGTCAAGCGTTGCTGACTTTTTGAACAATTCGGGATTAAATTTTCCGTCCTCTGTTCGACAGCCAAAATAGCCCGTGCCGATTTGCCAGACGATATCGCCGCCAGCTTCCAGGTGATATGGACTCAGACTGCCTTCGCCGGTGTTGTGCGAAAATCCGCCAATCTTTGCACCCTTGTTCAGTGCTTTAATCGCGTTGCCACTGAGTGCACCATAGCTCATAGCCGAAATGTTAAGTGGCGATGACATATAAGGTTGCGTGCAGAGTTCGCCTCCGAACTTGACTCGTGGGTCATGGGTCAGCGGGGTCGTTGGTTGTATCGAATGATTGATCCATTCGTATCCGGCACGGTTTACATCGAAAATAGTACCGAAGGGACGAGTGTCGCGATCGCCCTTGGCGCGCTGATAGATCAGTGATCGGTATTCCCTTGGTATCGGGGTGCCGTTGGTATCCGATTCGACAAAATATTGTTGAATTTCAGGTCTGACTGCTTCCAGCCAATATCTGAAGCGACCGAAAAAAGGATACAGGCGGCGGACAGCGTGCTTCTTTTGCACCATGTCAATAACGCCGAGGCCTATGATTGGCAAAACCAAAATGAATAGCCAGATTGCTGGAGACCATACCGCAGCCAAACCCAAAATAAGAATGGGGGCACCTACGGCAAATATTTGAAAATAGTTTCGCATTAACATGCTGTGTTCCTTAAGATAATTTCAATCCGGCGCTGGCACACCGTTTTCTGCGCGCATGCCTGTTTCTGAACGCCACGGGTGTTCGAAAGGATACATAATTTCTGAATAACATTCGATGTGTCCGGGCGGTTTGTAGCTGCCTGGTGAAAAAGTCCGGATGTTCTGTCTGCCTGTTTTCGGTCAGGCAGTCGGATAGGGCGTTTTGAACAGAGTGCTACGGTGAATATTCTACAACATGACCAATGATCTGTACCTTTTGCGCGGCCTGTTGGACAGATATAGCTGGTTCGGTAGAGGGTGAATCGAGCAGCTTTCGTTGCTAATGCTTGCTCGCTGCTGATAGTTAGTTACCAACGGCTACAGCATCCTCGAACTTAAATACAAGTTTATATGTGGCTGGAAAGTCCAAAGAGCGCACGCAAAAAGTTTAAACGGAGTGTGGTGAAATAGCATTCCATTCGGTAATTTCAAGTGCCTGTTAGATAATAAATTATCTATGATCGTTGGGTAGCACAGTTTTTCAGGGAGATTGTTTCAGTAGTCGTATTGTTGGGAGCGAAGTTGCAGATAAGTGTATGAATAATAAGAGGTATATTAAATTTTTCAAAAAATGATCGATGACAATTCATAGTCAGCTCGCGTTCGTAGACTACGATGAGCTCGTTTCCAATCCGAAGGTTG
>CAZNOB010000129.1:0-15296 GCA_964574535.1 uncultured Granulosicoccaceae bacterium
GGCAGTTCCGGATGCACTCCTATCGCCTGGTAGACGGCATCTGCAAATTTTGCCGGGTGTGCTGTTTCCACAATGACTGTGTCACCATCCAGCGCATTGGCAGCTTTAGTTGCGGCGTGAAATGCGGTAGCGCTATGTGGGCAAATGATTTTTTTATGGTTATCCCAGGTCTTTTTAATTGCAGTAAGCGCATCAGACTCGGTACATTTAAATGCGGTGAAATCGGTTTGAAGTTGAGACATCTCAGCGTCTGATAACTGATACTGGTTGTCTGCTTCCAGTGAATCCTGAAGTGCACGCACAGCCGCGCCGTCTTTATTTTTTACATGCCAGAGTAATCTTTCAAAATTACTGGAGACCTGGATATCCATGCTTGGCGAAATTGTTTTTACCGTTTGGTTGCCAGACATAGTGCTGGTGTCGAACAAGCGTGGCAGTACATCGTTGTCATTGGAGGTTACTATCAATTTACCGACAGGTGCGCCAAGCTGCTTGGCAATATAGGCCGCATAGATATTGCCAAAATTTCCGGTCGGGACAATAAAATTACACGCTTTACCGGTTTTTCGCGAGATGATTCCACTGGTACGCAGGTAATAAGCTGACTGCAATAAAATACGCACTATATTGATAGAATTTACAGCAGTGTACCCGTGTATTTTTGCGGCCTCGGTCTGGTACAGTGATTTCACTATTTTCTGACATTCATCGAAATCGCCATTGATACAAAGCGGCAGTACATTGGCCGCACCGGTCGTCGTCATTTGCCTGCGTTGAAACTCAGAGACACCGCCATCAGGGTAGAGCACCACTGCGTTGAGTCGGGCCCGGTTAGCAAAAGCAGAGACAGTCGCCGCACCGGTATCACCAGAGGTGGCACAAAGAACCGTTGCGCGCTGATCATGATGTTGCAGGGTTTGATCAATAATCTCACCCAGAGGTGCCAGTGCGAAATCCTTGAATGCCAGTGTAGGTCCGTGCATTAATTCCATGGTCCACAGCCCGTCGCCCAAAGCGTTTATCGGTGGGCCGACAGGGTCATCGAATTTTGCCATTGCGGTTTGTAGCGCGTTTTTTATCAATCCGTCGGGCAGGGTGTCTCCACCGAAAAGATGCAATATCCGGGTTGCGATATCGGCGTATTCACCATCGAGCAGTGTTTCCAGAGTGGTGCTATCAACTGCTGGCCACGTGGAAGGTACAAATAGTCCGCCATCAGAGGCGGTGCCGCGAGTGAGCAGCTGGGCAAGCGACTGAGATTCGGCTCCGCCGCGGGTGCTGATATATTTCAACCGGGAATTCTCTGGTATAAAAAGGGCGGTGCAATTCTATCAGGGTTTGAAATCGGCGACTAAGCAATAATGGGTTCCCGGGAGAACCCGCCCTGGCGTACGGTGCGCTGTCGCGCAGGTAACAAGACATCCCTGCCAGGGGCCTTCATTATTGAAAAGACCAAAAACGGAAGAAAAAGTCTTTTGCCGCTACTCAGCCCTTCGGGTGCCTGCGGCGTTAACTGATTAAACGCGTGTTTTTCAAGAGCGAAAGCAACGCTTTGCGTTTGTTTATCCTGCTTACTGGACGGCTTTGTAAGTTGCCGCTCTGTTATCGCCACGCCCAGTCGGGTTGCTCGTAGTGTGCAACCCGGGATTCCCTGCCTAGCAGTGCCACTTCGGCAAACTGATAAATAATAGCGGCGGTCGGGCTGTATACCGATGTACCCACTGATGGTGGAGCAATGGATAGTATTGGCGTGGTGTCTGTTTCCTGCAGGGTCATCAGATCCGGCGCGGTTAACTCTGCCAGTGGAATTTCATGCACGGCTGCAACTTCATCGGGATTAGGTCGCAGCGGGCTGTCGCTGTTGTTCCACACCACCACTGGTGTAATGGCAAAGCCGGAGCGGGTTGGGAAATCATCCAGCAAGCCCAGAATTTCTGATTCAGACAGATTGATTCCCAGCTCTTCCGACAGTTCACGTAAGCCCGCCTGCTGTTCTGTTTCACCTGTATCCAGTTTACCGCCCGGCAGTGCATACTGTCCGGCGTGTTTTCGAAGCTTGCTGCTCCGCACGGTCAGATAGATGCCAGCGTTGTGACCGGCACCATGACCAGCGTCACTATCAGTGTTGTCGCCTTTCTCTATTTTACTGATCGCAATTACCACGGCGGCGCGGGTAAGTGATGAGCTGTCAGCTTGTGAGCGGCGTTGAAATGAACCTAAGTGTCTTTCAATCCGCTGGCGTAGAGCATCAGTGTATTGGTAGCTGTAAAGCGTCATCAAATCGTATCGCCCTGGTAAGCTTCTATGTGGCAGTCCGAAAACGAGTGATCTGCAGTGTACGCGTATTTTGGCCAGCACCGTCGATCACCCCGTTAAAGAAGATCAACAATGCACCTCTTTTGATCAAAAATATTTGACTCAAAACCATACGTCTTCGTGACGAACCTCTTTCTCGGACATCCAGCGGGGTAACTGCCCTGGGCTCAGTGTACGCCATTTTAAACAGTCGCAACGGTGGGGCGGGTTTGCTGTGCATGGGTCTGCTTACTATAATAAAAAAGAAGAGGAACCAGTCTGGATTACTCATGAGGATTCGACATCCAGAGGAAACTAGCCTGGATTATTCATGAGCCTAATTTAAGTCAGCATGGGGCGTCCAGAGGAAATCTGGCTAAACAGCCTGGCCGATCGTCCGAGAAACGTGGTCCGCCACGTGCCGAGGAGGATGGCCCGAGATCTGACACCAGATTTTCATCTGGCGTCGAATAGACACACGGCTATTTTGAAAAAGGTGCCCCAAAAGTGGTTCGGAACTGTATACATAGTATTTCGCTAGTATTTACTTGTCGCCTTAAGAATAATGCAGGTTATTATGCCGGTAATTGATCAGATAGCTGATTTTTCAGCTGACTTAAGCGCTATCAGGCGCGACTTACATGAACACCCCGAACTGGGTATGGAAGAAGTTCGCACATCGGGGGTGGTGAAAAAGCTACTCGAATCGTGGGGTATTGAAACCCATACTGGTATAGGCAAAACCGGCGTTATCGGGGTGCTGGCCGGTACCGGGGGAAGTGGCCGTACCATTGGTTTACGCGCCGACATGGACGCTCTGCCCATCCATGAGAAAACTAATTTACCCTTTGCCTCTAAAACACCCGGAGTTATGCATGCCTGCGGGCACGATGCTCATACCACGATGTTACTGGGTGCAGCACGCTATCTGGCCGCCAATCGGGAATTTGCAGGAACGGCGATTTTTATTTTTCAGCCTGCCGAAGAAGGACTGGGTGGTGCAAGAGCAATGCTTGCCGATGGTTTGTTCGATAAATTTCCCTGTGACGAAATCTACGGTATGCACAACAGTCCAAGTGGATTGCCCGGTAAAGTGGGAGTCAAGCCCGGGCAGGCCATGGCGGGTGCTGATTTCTTTGATATTTATATCAGGGCATCCGGTTCTCATGCCGCGATGCCGCATCAGTCAATTGATCCTGTTGTGATTGCCGCTTCACTGGTGCAACAACTACAAACGATAGTGAGTCGCAATGTGCCACCGGTTGAACCACTGGTATTGTCGGTCACTCAAATACACGCAGGTGCAGCCTATAACGTGATTCCATCAGACTGCACCATTTCAGGCACCATGCGGTACTTTAATCCCGAGTTGGCTGACATTGTTCGCGAACGTATAAAAAACCTGTGTGATGGCATGGCTACCAGCTACGGGATAGACATTGAAATTGATAATCGCAATATTTTCGATGTGCTGGTGAACGATGAAAAATTATCGCATGTGATGCTGGATATCGCAGCAGAGGTGGTGGGTAAAGAAAACACATCGGTAACCAGAGATGTAGTCACCGGATCGGAAGACTTTGCCGACATGCTGCGGGTTGTTCCCGGTGCCTATTGTACGGTAGGTCATGAAGGCACGCTGCCATTGCACAACGACGGGTTTATTCTTGATGAATCTATCTTGCCGGTAGGTGCTTCAATCTATGCACGAATAATCCAACATAGAACAACCGCATAACCCTTGGGATAATTGCTAAAGAATATTGATTTACCATCGGACAGTAGCCGCCATCTATGTGATGACGGCTACTCTCATTGCGAAGAACCTTTTACTCAGCCTGTTGTGAAGGCTCTTCCGTTGTTGCTTCGCTTTTCTCTATAGCCGGTTCCTCTTCTTGCTCCTCGGCTTTAATAAGCGTGGCGACATCGACCATTGCAATAGCTTCGTAGTCAGCTTTACTGATTTCGAAAACGGCGTTCTGATCGGATCGACGAACCAGATAGTTGTCCTCTGACGCGTAGAAAGTATAGGTGTAATCAGACTCATCGTTTTTTACCAGTACCTCTGCATTCGCCACACGGTCATCTTCTGTGCTTTCCTTTACATCGGAAACGCGAAGCGTTTTAAGTGTATTGACCACCGAATCGATATTCGGCTGGTCCGGGGTCTGCGACTCACCATCACCGTCAGTGATCTTCCACCCCTCACCGTCAGCTTCCAGTGTATGATCCATCAGTTGAATCGTGCTTATTTCGGGCAATGCAAGTATGTTCCGGTCAAACCATTGATTGCGAATGGCCGGGATATCGTAGCTATTCAATGCCACAGAATAGACGTCGCTGTCATCTGATCGTCGCACGTGGCTTCTTCTAAGACCGGGTGAGCTGCCTATAAAAAGCTCGGCGATTTTATCTTCGTTGTTAAACAGTGCGATTTTGCGGTTGAAGCTGTCTTCTGCGACTTCAAGTTGTGAGTGGCTTTCCTCCCGGTTGGCCACCGCCCAGCCTGTTTTGGCAGCAGCCAGGCTATCCAGTACTGATTCGGCTTTATTTGCCGAAACCGGAACATCATAGTTCGGAAGTTGCCAGCCTGTATCATCTTTATTCAATTCTACTGAGGCTTCTGCATCCTCGATTATCATTTTATTAATCGTCGATACATCGATTGTTAATAGTTTTTCGTCTGGTCGTACCGATGCAGTTGAGCGCTGATGAAATAAAAGCGCACCAGCTGCAACGATTTGCAGCACTAGAAAAACAGACAGAAATGATTGTGTGATTTTCATTTTGTTCTCCCTATATTGAAACCAGCTGACGGTAACGCTCACGTCTGCTACGATTAATACCGCGATATATCAATGCAACAGCTGCAATTGCCATTGCTGCCAAAGCATAGTTCAGGTATTCCCAGAACCAGCGCGAGCCACTCTGCATTGGTATCAGTGTTCTATTAAACTGACCACGTGAACGAATCTGCGTTAACGCCGTATCTTCCAGCGACCAGTCGATCGCATTGGCCACCAACTGAAAGGCTGAAACAGCACTACTGCCATTGGCGTTTGCGCTCATCTGTACTACCGGGTCTCGCAGGAACTCGTTTGAAGCAAACACAATCAATTTTGAAACAGCGGGTGAATGTTCTAATACACCAGAGAATACTTGCTCTTTATTCTGCTCTGGAGGTTCTTCACCTGTAGCGGCACTGGCCGCCGTTTCAAGGGAGTTTTGTTCTGCCTCATTCAGCAGGGGTGAGTCCTTGTCAGTAAAGTAAGAGGTAAACTTACCCTCCACAACCACGGCCAGAGTCTGGCTGCCGCGATCACCTTCCGGGTTATAGACCACCTGACCATTGCTACTGAGTTGAGGCATGATCGCCGTAGATTCAGACGTCCATGAATCTTCTGAACTCTGAATTAACGAGATTAACTTTCGATCAGCGTTTTTACTTTCATCAATGGTGATGGGTGACGCCCAGGCCATGGTTAACTGCGGCAAGTCTGATGTAATCAGATTGTCTTCGGCAAAGCCATTGCGACGAACATCCACAAAGTAGGGGTAGTTGATCATGCGCATCTCCTGAATCCGCATGTTGCCAACCTGCCTGGTTACCGGAGCGGCAAAGGCCGAGTTTTGCGGATCCATCACCATTTTGTCTTCAATGGTGACGCCGTGGTGGACCAACCAGTCCTGTAGACCCGAGTCCTTATTACTTAAATCGATGCTTTGACGGCTGAAGCTAACTCCTTTAGGGCTGGTTGCGGCGATCACTGTGCCTCCCTGCATGAGAAACTGATCAACCGCAAATAGAGCTTTGTCATCAAGACCTTCTGGTGCGGCCAGCAGCAACACATCTGCCTCACCGGTAACCGTGCCGTCACTAAGATCTTCAGTTACTACGTTGTAGTCACTGTTCAATATTTCCTGCAGCTGTAAATATTCGCCCGGGCTCATGCCGTATTGAGTTGGTGTGCCGGGAGGAGAAACCAGCGCCACGGTTTTGGTAAAACCATTGGCAAAACGTTTGATGCCTGCTTTCAGATTGCGTTCAAACGCGGTGGCTGACAGATCTTCAAGCGGTATTTGTACAGCTTGCCCGTCTTTTTCCAACAACAAATGGTAGTAAAAACGATTGTTGCTGAACAAACTGGCTGCCATTGGCTGTATACCATAGGTTTCCGCCAGTTGCACGGCGACAGCACCGCCATCGGCATCCGGATCTGTTATTTGAAAGGTAAACTGACCAGCGGATTCTTCGGCGTAGCGTTTCGCTACTTCTGACAGAGTGGTTCGAAACTCAGTTAAGTTATCGGGTAGTTTTTCATCACTGGACAGGTAAGCATTAAACTGCATATTGCCTTTCACTGTGGCAAACAGATTGCCACCTGCCTGATAGGACAACAGCACTTTTTTGATCGCGCTGGTGAGGTCATGTTCCGGGTTACGCAGCTTTACTTCCGGTTCTGCCCCGGCGTCTGCCTTTACATCGATCAGATCTCTGAAGCCGAGCACCTCGTGTTCGTCACCATATTGAACCAGCACATTAAAGTACGAACTGACAATCGAAGACTGGTATCTATCGGCTACCTGAAACGGAACCGGCTCTATGCCATAGAGTTGATTGGCCTCTTCTTCAAGCTCCGGGTTTTGCAATGGATCAATGAACTCGGTTACCACCTTGCCATTGCCGCTGATTTCATACTCTTTGATTAAGTCACGTACCTGCGGTACCAATGGTGATAACAGCGGGTGCGTTTTGCCACTGAAGTAACCACGAATTAGTAGCGGCTCCTGTAACTGTCCCAGGTAGGTTTGGGTGGCATCAGAGATTGAGTATTGCGCGCCCTCGGTTGCATCAATTCTCAGTTTATTGATCTGTCCCAGCCAAAGGTTGGCAAACAATACATTGGCGATTAATAGTCCGGTGACCATTAGCCAGCCTTTATGCCTTGGTGTGGCCTGCGCCTGTGTCCAGCGTTCTCGCTCAAGGAAGAAAGTATTCAGAGCAAGAAACACCAGCGCCAGGCTCACGTAATAGTAGATATCACGGGCATCAATCACACCACGTGTAATTGACTCAAAACGAGATCCGGTGCCAAGCAGTCGTAACCATTCACCCAGCGTATTACCGGCGAAATCAGTGATTGCATTAGAGCCAATCATATAGAACAATCCGCATAGAGCCACAGATGCGATCATGCTGACAATCTGATTGTTACTGCGTGATGACACAAACAATCCGATAGCCAAATAGGCTGCACCCAGAAAAAAAGTAGCCAGATACCCGGCCCATACTGGTCCCCAGTCCAGTTCACCCAGAAACGCTACCGTGACAGGCAATGGCAAAGTGATTGCCATGGCAACCAGCAGCAGGAACAAGCACCCGAGAAACTTACCTGCGACAAAAGACCACAATGGGGCAGGTTGTGTGAGTACATGCTCCAGCGTACCGGTGCGTCTTTCCTCGCTCCATAGTCGCATTGTGATTGCACTGCACAGAAATATTAAAAGTACCGGCATCCACTCGAATAAAGGACGGACATCGGCTATGTTTCTGGCGAAAAATGATTCGCCCCAAAAAAATACAAACAAAGTGACCGCCGCAAAGACGGCTAAAAAAAGATAGGCTATCGGTGACGAAAAAAACAGCGTGACCTCTTTAGAAGCCACACGTTTTATCACTGCAAATGTACTAGGCCGCATCTGAGATTGCCTCCTTCGCTTCAGTTGTGTCTGGTGTCAGGGCGACTTGTTTAAAAAGTGTCTCCAGGTTGCGTTGTGCGCGGTTGATGGCAAATAGATCGCCGCCGTGCGCCAACACCGCACGTGACAGTGAAGCCGTCACCCGGTTAAAGTCTGCAGAGTCGTCAACTGAAAACGTATATGCATAGCTTCCGTTCGCCGTGCTTTGCTGGGGCTGGCTCAGGTGAATGCCATCTATTTCTGACACTGCCTTTGCAACTTTTGACTGTTCCAGTGATGTTTCCAGGCGTACCTGATTACTGCTTCTAATACTGTTGATCGATTCATCCAGCACCATTTTTCCGGAACGCATCATCAGTACACGATCACAGAGCGCTTCCACTTCCTGCATGATGTGGGTAGATAAAATCACTGTTGCATCCTGTGCAATCTGCCGCAGCAACTGCCGCATTTGTTCAGTCTGTGTCGGGTCAAGTCCGTTGGTTGGTTCGTCGAGTATGAGTAACGCCGGTTGACCAAGGATGGCCTGTGCCACACCGACGCGTTGTTTATAACCCCTGGAAAGCGTTGCTATAGGATCGATAATTTTGACGCCAAGATCAGTGGCATCAACCACTCTGGTGATTTCGCTGTGGCGCTGGCGTTTTCGTATCCCCTTGAGTTCCGCTGCATAATCAAGATAGTCAGCAACCGACATCTCGGGGTAGACAGGCAGATTCTCTGGTAGATACCCGATATCGTTCTGTACACGTTTTAACGCTTTGTCGATACGATTTCCGTTGACAATGACAGTACCGTTGTCTGGCTCCAGATAACCTGTGAGCATTTTCATGACAGTGGTTTTGCCCGCGCCGTTATGGCCGAGCAGGCCAATAATTTCTCCGCGGCCGACTGAAAAGCCGACATCATCCACAGCTTTGAAGCTTCCATAGCTCCGGCTTAAATTGCTTACTTCAAGCATCACTAATTCCTCACTGAGCAAAGTTGAGAGATTAAAAAAACAGTTGCGTGCGTTGTTCGAACATAACAACAGTTATCGTAAATGCACGCTGTCTGCACGCGTACGCGATAGCAGACATTCCGTCGTGCAGGGCCCGGGGAGGGCGCACGAAATCCAGGTTGAATTATCTAACGAGCAGGGGGACCCGCTGCGGGGGGTATGTAGTAACTAATACAGGACATCTGTGTACTCCTGCTGTTATACAGGATTGCCAAAAATCTCAGTTTATAATTAGTGGCGAAATAGGAATGCCGGGTGAATTTTCAAGTCATAGAAACATTACACCGGCGTAATGTTTCAGGGTTTTGTGATCAGGGGTAAATTCGATACAAAATCGCAGTACAACAACAGTAATAGCTGAATTGCTCAGATCATATTGAAGTGATGTTTCCACAGAGCAGTTCGCTCGCGATCACGTTTGTTGTACAACTTGAGTGACGATTCAAGATCCGGAAGCGTCTCGCTATCACGTCCCTCTGCAATGTCAGTGAGTAGCATGGTATACCATGCCGTGATACCACCTTCAGGCGGTGAAGAAAACGTTGGAAACACAGGATCACCAGACTGCCCGGACAACCAGTGGTTTGGAAGTTCGGGCTCAAGCACCATGGCACGGGCAAGGCCGATTAAATCCGCCTTACCACTGGATACTGCACTGGTCGCCTGATCCAGAGTTTTGAATCCGCCGGTGACCATTAATGGCTTGTCTGTCAGTGCTTGCGCGTGGCTTGCGAAGTCGAGAAAATACGGCCCTGCTGCTATCTTGTCAGAAGCTGACTTTGCCCCGGGGAAATAGGTGCCGCCGCTTATATCTATAAGATCAATACCGGTTTTGTCCAGCGCAGAAACAACCGCGAGCGCTTCTTCTGCTTCAAGGCCGCCTTCCAGCTGATCGGTTGCGTTTAATTTAACGGCAACTGTGTAGCTCGAATCAACAGAATTTCGAACTTCATCAACACACTCTATCAGTAATCGCATTCGACCATCGATAGAGCCACCATATTCATCTTTACGATTATTGAATAATGGTGAAAGAAACTGGCTCAATAAAAAACCGTGAGCAGCGTGTATTTGTACTCCTCCAAATCCAAGGGTCTGTGCCTGACTAGCCATAGTGGCAAATTCAGCGGGTAGTCTTTTTATCTCATCGATCGTCAGTGCCTTGCAGCTAAGCCCCGGCATGTTAATTTCACTGGGCCCTTTTGGTGTGCTGATCGGTGCGTACGCCATCGCACCCGCATGCCCCAGTTGTAGCCAAAGTTGCGTGTTATTTCTGACACCTGCCTGCGCCAGTTGTTTAAAAAGTGCCTGGTCAGAATCAGAGTGAAGCACAAGGTTGCCCGGCTTTTCGGCAAACAATGGTGAGCCCTGAACTTCACCAATAATCATGGCAGCAGCACCGCCATTGGCCCAGCGTTGATATAAACGAATCTGTTCTTGTGTCGGGTTACCCCGTCCATCCCCGAGAGAGTCAGACATTGCGGACTTGACGATGCGGTTTTTAAGTACTGTGCCGCAGGGTAGTTCCAGAGGCCTGGACAATGATTCGCAAATTTGATTGCTCATTGGGGGGCTTCTCTCATCGTCGAAGGTTGTATGGATGAGTATAATCCCGAACACTCCGAATTGCTCAAAGGAAACCATCTTATATTTGACCAAATACAAAAGCAGTCCAGACAGTACAGGTTTAATCAGTTTTCAGAGTGTACGTGGAAGAGGGTCGGATTACAGATGACAGACATAGAATGACCAGTCAGAGTATGTTGTTCTGTCTTCTGAATGAAGGCCCCTGGCAGGGATGTCATGCAAACTCGACACGCACCACCCGCCGGGTGCAATCCCCTTACCGTGCAACAATCTCAATTGACTGACCCGCCTGCCATAGCTTCTGTTCGTCGGTGTAGTACGGATAAATGCGACTGGCAGGGCCTGTATAAGTGCCTGGTATATCGGCTGTCAGGCTAACAGGTACGACTCGAGTCTCTCCTGCCTTCAACGCACGCCAGTACAAGATAAGCTCTGAATCTCTGACCTCATAGGCACTAATGCTATCTGCTCCAATCAGTTCTTTTAGTTGATCATGACGTAGCTCAAGGCCAGCTGGTATACCAATGATAGCAATCGGAGTCGGGACGTTGTCTTCAGCCACTGTTATTGTTGCACGCAGTTCAACGGGTTCTCCTTCAGACACACGGGTTTGACTCAGAGACGTTGATAAAACTACAGGGGTGGTTGCCGCGTTGCTCGGTAGTGGCGTGTTGTAGGTAATTTCCATAGCGAATGGCATCTTGCTGCCGTCGGCCATGCGCAGTTCAACTGTATGCTCGCCGGTTGATAATTCATTGGAAAAATCAGGTAACTCGATTGCGCCTTTTGAATTCTCATCAAACACTACTGCGTGACCGAAAGCATTGCCATTAACATAGAGCTGCACAGAACCAGGTTGTTTAGGCGCTGAGCGTGCTGCGTCGTAGGCATTGATTGCCTTTAGCGCCAGTATCGTCGATTGTGTCGAACCAAACCGACCTGACTTGCTTCGTTCAAACAACCATTTTATCGACTGCTCGACCTGAGCAGCCCACTGTTCATAGTTTCGCAGCCAGGCCAGTAATGCCAGGCTGGTTGTTTCAATGGCAAGTGCGTCACCACCGGACCCTGTGATTGAAGTGGCAGCACCTTCTACTGCACCGTTGGCACTGGCCGCAGTTGCCAGTTTTTTTAGTAGTATTTCTGCGCTGGTTGCATCGCCTGCAAGATGCAAAATATTGGCTGCCAATGCATCGATATAGCTGTCCTTGCCACTGAACGCTTCAGCTTTTACTTGTTCGATCTCTTTTGCAAGTGTCTGCGGGTTCTCGCCACTTTCCAGAATTGACCAGACGATATAAGCGTCCGTAGTTGGTGCCGGTGCCCGGCCGAAGCTGTCGAGGGCTTTTTCGTTACGTTTGAATCCGCCGTTGCCGTCGCGTCTGTCGAGTAACCACTGTCGTGTGCGAGCGATCATCTTCGGGTCTACCTGCATGACTTTCGCCATATCAGTGAATTCCATTAAGCCGTATGCAGTCAAAGCTTCATGTGCGGGGTTAGCGCCAAACCATTCATAGCCGTTATCCTGTGATTCAAAGCTAATTAATTTTTTGTAGCCGGCTTTTAACAACGATTGAGCTTTGGCTATTTTGGCGGGGTCTACTCCAGTGTGAGTATTAAAGTACTGTTGCGCCATAACCAGCGGGTAGTTAGTAGAGCTGGTTTGCTCAAAGCAGCCATGTGGCTGGCGAAGCAGGGCGCTTAATGCTTCTTCCATACTCGCCAGTGGTGACGGGTATACCTTTGCTGTAGCGACCATGCTGTCTGCGGAAATATCTGCAGGTATGGTAATAGTAGTACTAAAGTCACTGTTGGATGACAGTAACCCGCCTTCACTTACGCTGACAGGAAAGCCTGCCGGATGTACAGTGAGATTTCTTGTAACGGTATCGCTATAGGGGCCGGCTTGTGCGCTTACCGTTATCGGAAAACTACCCGCATCCGATGTGGCTATTTTAATAATGCTGCGCAACCGTTCACCCGGTGCAAGTGTTACCGCTGTAGTAGCGGTGCTATCTATACCTTTTCCGTTGACGCGAAGACTGGCATTGTCCATCGGTTTTGCAGTGGTGTTGACCAGGGTTACCGGTAGCTCAATGATATCTCCGGTGACAGCGTGTTGCGGAAGCTTGGTAGATATATAAAAGGGTTCGACGGATGCGATTACTGTATCACCTGAACCCAGTGCGCCGTTACGCCCGTAGGCATCAGCCAATACACGAAATGTAGTGACACTGTCAGAGAGTGAAAACTTCACTGTGGCCCGGCCGTCACGTGCACCGGTTTTAACACCTCTGTTCCAGTACAAGGTTTCGGTGAAATCTATGCGGTCGTTGGGTTTGCGATTGGCACGAGTTTGAAAGGCAAATTCCCGAACATAAGCAACATTCGCGGGTTTTGCTCTGATCACAGCTATGTCTGCGGCTAACGCTAAATTTGCACCCTCGGGAGCCCGTAATTTATTGGCGTTATTGTCCGGGGCGATTTCAGCTTCTTCCAGCTGTTCATTTTCCTGGAAGGCAGGCTCTTGTGGCAGGGCTTGCAGTTGAGCAGCTTGCAGGTCAACTGGCAGTGGGGCTTGCACTGCGGCTTCAACTCGCACGCCATCGTCCACGGCTATAGCATCGACCTTCGCTTCAGCTGCCACCATCTGAACCTCCATGTCTCCAACTGCTGCGACTTGTCGCATAACGCGGAAAACCGGTTTCCTCGGGGTGGCCTGTGCCATCACCCTGGCTCCCTGCAATGGGTACTGCTTTTTAATGTTTTCGAAGTCCACCAGTACAAAACGTCTCCAGCCCTGAGTTCCCAGTAGCAGATCTATCGCAGTGTTCGCGAGCGGGTTATCGTTATCCAGATAAACATGGGCATCAGCCAGATCGAGCACTTCGTTTTCCAGGTAAACCATGACTGGCAGCCGTGGTGCCTGCTCTCTTTTTTCAATTAACTCCAGTACTGTGTCATCGGTTACTGTTAAGCCTACGACCGCTTCAATCGGGTTGCCTGTGTCGTCTGTAGTGAGTACGTCAACGCTTACTTCAGCGCCGGGTATAAAGGGTCCTTCAGATAGTTGTAGCTCAACATTAAGACCGAACCTTGGCTGGCGGTAGATCAATCTTTCTGCAACCGGGTGGCCAGCCTCATCCCATGCTGTGGCAATCAGAACACCCTCTGCATCTTTGGCATCAAGCTGCACCACTGTCGGGTTGTTGATGTTTTGGCTGTCGAGCTGCGTGCTTTGTTCGTCTAGTAACAGGTTGCGTTTATGCAGAGTAATACGCACAGGTGGCTGTGCTGAATTAGAGGCAACTTTAAGTTCAATCTTGTCTGCATAGTCGTACATGGCTTTGGTAATGGCGATTATTGAGCCTGTGTTTTTTACAGTCGGCAGCGCGGCCGGCACACTGATACCAGAGGGTGCGGTGAAAACTGCTGTATAACGCTTGCCTTGTTGAGGGGTAAACTCGAAATGGCCGCGCCCTTCATGTGTTGATCTAAACTCGGCAACGGAATTTGTACCTGGTTCGTTGCCCTGCAGTTCAACGATATACCCCTGCACATCGGCGGGCTTGCCATTGGTAAGCCTGGCTTGAAAATAAACGCGGCTTAGTAGTTCCGCGGTCAGCTCACCGCTCTCGGGATAAAACTCGATATCGATTTTACTGAGAAGAATTGGCAGTGATTTAGACGCAGTCTCAACGATCCCGCCGTCTTCAATAACAAATGACAAGTTACCTTCACCTGCATCAATATGCTCAGGCAGGTTAAACACGGCATCAATCACACCTGTGTTGTCCATCTGCAGCGCCGGACCGCGATAGATCTCATTGCCATCAACCCTCGCAATAGCAGTGACCCGAGCACCCTGTGGCACACCGCCTTCGGCGCGTTCCATTGAAACGCTGGCCCGCACCTGATCACCCGGGCCGTAGCCGTCACGGGTGAATTGAATTTGCGATTTTATGCGCGGCGCTCGAAACGCACGAACTTCGAATACCCGCTCAGTTTCAGGCGTACCCAGTGTGCGGCTAGTGACCTTTGCCGTGTATTGGCCTCCAGTCGCCCCTTCGGGCACTTGCCATTGGTAGCCGATCACGCTATCCGTGTCAGATGACACACCTTCATGGATAACTTCACCTTTAGGGCCGCTGATTTTCACCTCAATGGTGTTTCTGTCGCTTCGCAACGGTGTGTTGTCTCTGGCATTTAGAAAAACCGTGCGAAAATAGGCTGTTTCACCTGATCTGTAGACAGGTTTGTCTGTGCTGAGATAAGCAAGATAGCGTTCATCGCCGCCAAGATCGTCGGCTGTCACCGGTACAGGCGCATTGGCAGCGCGAGTGAGCGTGGCATATAGCAGCACCAGCAGAATTGAAACCCAGAGGGTAGGGGATAGATGTATTCTTTTTCTCATTGTGTGAGCCTGCTTGTTTCTGGACGGATACTAATTAATCGCATGAGCCGTGAAAAAGGGGTTAACACTAAAACGGAATAGTTGATATTTTAGGACATCCCTGTCGGGGGCCTTCATTTTTGAAAAGACCAAAAGCGACATGCCCTTCAGGCGGAGTCACTTTTCAAACGACGAGAAACTACTCCCACAACAGCGAAGTGCAACACAAAATCCCCGGTGGAAGCCCAACCCCGTTGGGCGAAAAACAAAGCCAAGATGCATCAAACAACCACAACCCTATTTAGGGACAGTAAAAACAAA
>CAZNOB010000130.1:0-15145 GCA_964574535.1 uncultured Granulosicoccaceae bacterium
CACTCTCAAAATGCCGCAGGCACCCGCAGGGCTGAATAGTCGCACGAAGACTTTTGCTTCCTTGTTGGTCTTTCAAAAATGAAGGCCCCCGGCAGGGATGCCCTGTTAGTAGCGCACCACTCGACGGGGCAATTTCTCCTAGCGCTTTTTTAGCGACTCTAATTCCTCTTCGGTGAGGGATCTGGCTTCGGATTCAAGCATGACTGGTATGCCATTGTTAATTGGGTAGGCGAGGCCAGCTTGTTTGCTCCAGAGTTCCTCTCCTATTTGTATCAGGCTGCCTTTTGTGATTGGGCAAACCAGAATATCCATGATTCTGCGGTCAAGTTTCAAAGCGATAGGTCTCACTTGGATTAAAAATTAAATGTTCTTACTTTCTGTTTTGCTAAGCAATGCCAAGGCGTTGTTGCAGCACAGTGCTGGTGGTTGTGTACTGTGTGTGGACAGGCTTGTCCGGGCTGAGTTTTGTGGCGATATGAAATGCTGCCAGAGTTGCTTCGTGAAAACCACATAAAATAAGTTTGCGTTTACCGGGATATGTATTGATATCTCCCACTACGTAAAAACCTTCGATATTACTTTGGCTTGTACCCGGATCAACGACGACGTGATTCCGATGAGTGTTGAGCCCCCAGTTGTCGAATTGCTGCAACTTCGGTGAGTTTCCAAGCTTTGCCAGTATAAAATCTGCCGGTATATCGCGTGATTCCTTGTTGGCATCGATCGCGGTAACGGTCTTAATTTCGTTGTTGGTAGCGCTGGTGGTGAATCCTGTTATTTTTCCGTTAATTACAGACAGCCTGGCGTGGTTTTCATGCAGGCGGGTGAGGGTTGTCTCATTCGCCGGAAGTCTGCGTTTGCGGTGGATATAGGTGGTGTGCTCTGCAACAGCAGCGGTCTGAATAGCTGTGTCGATAGCTGCCAGGGTGTCGCCAGACACAACGACCCGCTTGCCATGGAGCCTGGCTTCATCCGTCTTGTCGAGTTGGTAGTAGAGCTGTTTCTTTTCAAAGAAATCAATGCCGTCGACGCGCATTTTTACTGCTGTAAATGCACCTGCACCGGCAGCCAGAATAATCTGTTTTGCGGAAAGCGTTTCACCGACATCTGTGGATACGCTAAACCCGAATCCGCGTTGCTTAACATCAACAACGGTCTGCCCGTAGTGAAATATGGGCTTGAATGGCTCTATTTGTCGCAGGAGTTGAGCCGTGAGATCGTCTGCAAGCAGGTGAGGAATGCCGGGTATGTCGTAGATGGGTTTGTCGGGATATAGCTCCGCGCATTGTCCACCGGCGTGCGGTAAGGCGTCGACTACGTGGCAGGCGATCCCCTGTAACCCCAGTTGAAACACCTGAAACAAACCGCACGGCCCTGCGCCGATCACCAGCGCCTCGATAGGAGTGTCACTCATGAGTGGTCGCCTGAGCGCGAGCCAATGGTGTCGATAGATCGGTGAGGCGGCTGGTATCTGCCGAAAAATCGACTATCTTTTCTATATGTAGCGGTTTCATCAATAGAAGAATACATCATTTTGCGTACGGGGCCAGATTCGCTTGTGACACTGACAGAAATACTTTCGCTTGCCTTTGTGGCATGCCTGGCGTTTTCCTGTGGCTGGCTGCTGTGCGGTAGCCGGGCGCGATCTGCTGCTAAAACTGATTATGAAGAACTTGCGCGCTTGCTGTCTATAGAGGCGCTCTCGGCGAATAAAGATGAGCGTCTGAGCGGTTTGGAGGAAAGTCTTAAAAGCAGCGAGGCTGCTCTGCAAGTTTCCAGTAAAGAGGTGGTGCGGTTGCAGACAGCCGTCGAGGTAGCCCACACGCAACTTCGGCAGCAAACTCTTTTTGCTTCGGAGCGAATGGAAATTCTTGAACGCCAGAATAGTGAATTTAACCGGCGCTTCGAATCGATTGCGGCGCAGTTTTTTGTTGAAAACAATAGCCGTCTGGCTGACATGACAGAATCTCAGCTAAATGGTTTGCTCGTGCCACTGCGTGAACAGTTGGGCGACTTTAAACAGCGTGTGCAGGATACCTATGATCGCGACTCGCAAGACAGACATTTATTAAAAGCAGAGATCTCATCACTTAAACATCTTAATGAAAGAATAAGCCAGGATGCGATTAACCTGACCAATGCGTTGCGTGGTGACAATAAATCGCTGGGTAGCTGGGGGGAATTGGTATTGGAAAGAGTGTTGGAAAATGCTGGTCTGCAAAAAGGTCGGGAGTATTTTCGCGAAGTTAGCTTTACCGATGAAAGCGGCCGCAAGCTAAGACCTGATGTTGTGGTGCACTTGCCGGGTGGAAAGCACATAGTGGTCGACTCTAAAGCATCCGTAAAGGCCTATGAAAAATTAGTGTCGTCCGATAATGAAGAGGATCGTCGCAAGTGGAGTCAATTGCATGTGAAGTCTTTGAGGCGGCATGTGGATAATTTAAGCAGTAAGCAATATGAATTGATCGACGGGGTTAACTCACTGGATTTTGTCGTGATGTTTATACCTGTTGAGGCGGCGTTTCAGGCTGCGCTGGAGCATGATGGCACTTTGTATAACGATGCGTTTGATAAAGACATTGTTATTGTCGGGCCGCTGTCTTTAATGGTGACCTGTCGGACGATACAGAATGTTTGGAGAGTTGAGCGTCAAAACAAGAATTCAAAGCTGATTGCCCGAAAGGCGGGAGAGTTGATTGATAAGTTTGCCGGTTTCACTGATGAGCTGGACAAAATCGGTGCGTCGCTCGCCAGTGCGACAGAGACCTATAGTTTGGCCCGGCGTAAGTTAACCAGCGGCAGAGGGAATCTGGTGCAGCGTGCGCAGGTTATTCAAGAGCTTGGGGCAGCAGGGAAAGTGACCTCTATGAGTGACTCGTAAATCCAGAGAATGATCAGAACCCCTGTACAGCAGTGCATCTGCTGCTAACACCCTTTGACAGTGGTCAGCTGATGCATCTAGCCGGCATCATTCAAGAATGCTAGCTCGGACCCAGGCGTTCGCTGCGAGGCGTGCGGCGGAATTTCTCCCGATAGCACTTGGTGAAGTGTGATTGGCTGGTGAAGCCTGCTGCGATCGATATATCCAGGATTGGTAAACTGGTTTCCATTAACAGGCGTCGGGCGTGCTGGAGTCGTAAGTCCATATATTTTTGCTGAGGCGTGCACTGCAGATGCCTTTGAAAAAGTCTTTCAAGTTGCCGTTGCGAAACACCGATGCTTGCGGAAATTTCACCGGGTGTTAGTCGTTCCTCGATATGTGACGACATCACCCGAAAGGCAGCTGCCAGCTTGGGTGACTTGCGAGCCAGTGCGGTATGTTGTGCCACCCCTTGTACATCGGTGCTAAGCCGAATGCGATCATGGAAAAGCCAGGTGCACACATCGGTGACTACACTATCTCCATAGTCTTCAGCGATTAGATGTACCATTAAATCCATGGCGCCGGTGCCGCCGCAACAGGTGAATCGATTATTCTCTATGACATAGACTGACGGGTCTGTCTTGATTTCGGGGAATGCTTCACGGAATGCATCAATACTTTGCCAGTGTATGGTGCATCGGCGACCCTGGAGCAAGCCCGCGTTGGCCAGGACCCATGTGCCAGTGCTAACGCCGCCGATAGCCGTACCGTTCTGTGCTTGTTGCTGCAGCCATCGGACTGTGTGCTCAGGAGCGTATTGCTGAGAATTGACCCCGCCTACCACAAATATTCGGTCAAACTTATCATCGGCATCCGGTTTTCTGTCAGGCGTCACGCTTAGGCCATTGCCAGCTTCGATGGGTTGCCCGTCATCGGTCAAAAATGTCCAGCGGTATAGATCGTCTGATGCTGCGATATTGGCAGCACGGTAGGGTTCGACAGCGGATCCGAATGCCAGCATCGCAAATTTCGGCGTTAAGACAAAGGCGATGTTTTTTGCGGGCATGGTGCTAACAGGATTAGGGACTCTGCCGAGGGTAATCGCAGGCCGGGTATGTGTCCAGAAGTGCTGTTTTTTTGCCAGGTTGGTACAAACCGCTCTGAAAGTGTAAAAAAAACCGGCTAAGTTGCTGATTTTTTCACCTAAAAACTTGATTTTGATTGTTTTTATTTAAATAGACGATACAATTAAAAATATCCGCGCGAACAAGCGGGTTTCCAGTGATTTGTAGTCGTGTGTGTTGAACACTATTTCTGCCTTGACCTCAAAACTCACACTGCTCGCCCGGTGTTCACTCGCTGGCTAGGCTGGCTTAATTAAAACAGGCACAAGTTGCCTGGTGTTATATGAGAATTGATTCATAATGTCTGAAAAGCAACAAGGAACCGTTAAGTGGTTCAACGATGAAAAAGGTTACGGCTTCATCACGCGCGATAGTGGCAGCGATTTATTTGTCCACTTTCGCTCAATTATCGGCGAAGGTCGACGTACGTTGATCGAAGGTCAATCAGTAAGTTTTGTTGAAGTAGAAGGCCAGAAAGGCCCACAAGCTGACGAAGTTACACCGCTCTAATTCCGGATAACCCCTCCGATGTAAAAATGGCCAGCATTGCTGGCCATTTTTTCCTATTGTGGCTAAGACAGCCGCTACCAACATACCGTACTGGCTGTTCCGCTGGAGTCCTTGCCAGTGGCAGCACCAGTCTGGGTAATGCTAAGCGACGCACATTTAGCATCTTTTGCCTGGGACGTTCCGCTGGCAGCACTTGCTGTGACGGTAAAAGTCGTCGCGGCTACCGTATAGGCCAATGTGTAGTAGCTGTCCGGACTGGCCGTTGGGGCGCTTGTCTCGCAGCCTACATAGGTAAATGACTGAGTTCGGCAGCGTTCCAGAACCTGAGCTGCATTCCTTAGCGCAACCTGGCCGTCAAGGCGACGAGATTCCACGATATACTTTGAATAGCTGGGTATAGCAATCGAAGCCAGTATTCCCATAATTGCAACGGCTATTAGCAGCTCAATCAGCGTGAAGCCGTTGTTCTTTGTTCTTTTCACTTTTCTGGTCTCCAGTTGGTTGCTCTGTTACTTCGTGAACGATATGTGAGCGACCAGTTTTGTTGGGGATTGCATGCGTTTGTTTAGAGTCAAGCGGCAGCAGGGTCTAAAAATTTAAATTCACATCCTATCTCGTCGACTAGCTCCAGTTCTTTGGCCTGAGAATTGCGACCGCTGATTATCCTGATTTCTGTCGCGAAAGCCGTAGGCCAAGTGAAAACCGTATCCTTTAAATTAAATCAAGGAGTCTCTCTAGTGGAGCTGATGATCGTTTTGGCGATCCTCGGCATTCTTTTGGGTCTTGTAGTGCCAAACTATTCATCAATTGTCGCCGAGCGCTCTGTTACGTCCGAAACCAAACGTATCATTTCAGCGCTGAAACTAGCGCGTAGCGAATCCCGTGCTCGTGGCGCAACCGTGACTGTCAGTCGCCCGTCAGGTGGTGAATGGACAGACGAGCTGGAGGTTTTCGAAAGCACCACCACTGCGGGAAATGTCGCCTACGTCGCGTCAACGGGAGTTGTGGGAGACGATCTGATTAAGCGGCATCCAAGAATTTCGAGAAAAGTTTCCAGTCGCGACGATGCGACCGATGATGGTGAATTTATCAGCTTCAATTTGCGTGGCTGGCTCAGTGCGGGTGAAACCCGAGCCATACTGATTGCGGTTTGTTCGCCTGTACTGGATGTGAGCGACGGCAACTATATAGAAATTAATCGGGTTGGAAAAATTCGCGAACGCAAAATCGGTAACGATACCAGGGGATGTTTGTGAAAGGTCAGCGAGGAATCAGTTTGATCGAAGCGATGATCGCGCTGGTTGTGTTTGCCATTGGTGTTGGCGGTATGGTCGGTTTGCAGTTGCGCTCTGTCAGCATGTCGCTTGATTCAAAGCAAAGGTCAATTGTAATTGCAAAGTCTCAGGAGCTGGCAGACAGAATGCGTAGCAACCGCGGGTTCCTGACGTCCTACGTTGGTACTTACAGCAACGCAGGTGGTACTTATTGCTCGACTTTACCTGCGGCCAATTGTGCTGATTCTAACATCGGCAGTGCAACGGTGTGTAGTGGTACTGAGTTGGCGGCATTTGATGTCTGGGATGTATTTTGTCAGGCCGATTCGGGTTTAGACGACAGTGTTATCGATTGGTCTGCGGAGATCACGTGTACAGGTGGTGGATGCCTGGCGGGTCAGGATACCGTTACCATATCAACCGGCTGGGTGGCGCGTACTGGAGATACCAACAAGGATCTCGTCGGTAACGCCGCCAATGACCCCTCTCGAGACGAGCTGATAATGAGCTTTACACCATGATGAGAAGTCGCAGTGCTGAGGCAGGGCTAAGTCTTATTGAGTTGATGATTGCTATTGTACTTGGCATTTTCATCAGTCTGATGGTGGTGCAGTATATGGTGACATCATCGAAAATGTTTAAACAACAGGGGGTTGATTCGAACCTGGAGCAGAATGCAAATTTCGCATTGTCGTATTTAACTCAGTTCATCCGACAGGCCGGCTCGCGTGATGGTCATGGTACGGAAGTTCCGTTTTTTATCGGAGACTGTGGAAACTTTAGCCCCTGTACCAGTGATGCAGATACTAGTACTGGTGCGAATTCGGATTCGGATCGAATCGCTGTTCAGATGTTTCTTTCAAGTGGTACTGACTGTACCGGGGTTCCGGTTACCGGGCAGGTAGCCAATGTGTTTTACATTGCCAGAGAAGATCCGTCCTCAAATGTAAATTCGCTTTTTTGCCGAGGCTTTGATGTTGCCGGTAATGACTGGCTTGGTACGCAAGGGCTCGCTTTGATCGATGGCATAGATCAAATGCAAATTATCTATGGTGTTGCGGATGCTAATGAACAGGTGTTCAGCTATGTGGCAGCCGGTGATGTCCCGCCGGTTAGCGGCAGTGCCTTGCGTGGGTGGGATCAGGTGCGTGCTGTGAAAGTCGCATTACTTGTGTCAGACGGATTTGAAACCAACTCTGAGCGCAGCAGTGATCAGTCGTTCCAATTGTTTAATGCTAGTGCCAAAACGTTTCCAGAAGATCGCGTGACCCGAAAGGTATTTTCGACTTCTATTAATATCAATAGCAAAGTGCCGTAGGGATCGGATATGAGTAAAGCAAATCAATCTGGTGCTGCCCTGGTGGTCGCTTTGGTTGCTCTGATATTTGTCACGATCGCAGGTATGGCCACTATGGATGAATTGCTCACGCAATCGAATACGGTTCGAAATGAACAATTCAGACAACGCGTATTCTATGCTGCTTCCAGTGAGTTAAATGCCATCATTGGTAATGTCAATCTAAATAACTCGTCTGATGATGATGTACTAATTGAACAGCTACTTGACACTAAAAATGCGTCTAACGATTTACGGCTGGATCTATCCACGCATCTAACGTCTACGCCAACAGTAAGTCTGCGTGATGTGGAGATTACAGCGCGACGGAACGATCTGCTGGGTTGCAGTGGAGAAAGCGTTGGCAGAGTGAAAGTGCTGGCCGGCGCAATAGATGCCACGGCACAGCTGGATGACGAAAAACCCAATCGCGGAATACACTCACACCAACGACAGCGGTTTGTCTATTGCTGGCCTTAGGTCAGTTTTTACTATGAAATTCCGCTTGCCCGATAGGCTATCTTTCGCTGTTGGAGTTGAGTGAGTTTGCAAATTTTACAGAATGAAGGCGGGTAAACTTGAATGATTAGAATGATGACTAAAAAAGCCCGCGGCTTTTCACTCATTGAGCTATTAATTGTGGTGGCTATAATCGGTATAATATCGGCTATTGCTTATCCAGCTTATACCCAGTATTTAGTGCGTGCCGGTAGAGCGGAAGGCGCTTCAATGCTTATGCAAGTGATGGAGCGACAGGAAAATCACTATCGCAACAATTTAACGTACTCTACTAACCTTTCAGATATTGGCTATTCGAACTCCAGTGCAGAAAGTGAAACAGGTCTTTACCTGGTAACGGCCAGTACCTGTGCCACAGGAAGCATCCGTCGCTGTATACTTCTAACAGCGACAGCGCAAGATCGGCAGGCCGGCGATGGAAACTTCACCCTGAATAGCCGCGGGGAACGTTCTGCCAATTGGCCAGAGCTATAAGGAGTTTCTACGTAGCGAGAATTTTAGAATGCCCACTAGAGACCAGGGACAGTAACAACCACTCCGTGTACAGTTCTGGTTCTTGTACTTGAATCAGTACTCAGACCTGTCGCGGTGATCATAATCCTTGCTCCGGCAAATACGCCGCAGGAATTACCTGGTGTGCAATCACTCAACCCGTTTGACTTATAAGAAACCTGTGCCGTTGTGTCTGGAAGGTCAACAGCTACATTTTTTGATTGTGGTGGATCGTTACTCAGTGTGTCTCTTAACAGATCTTTATCGTTGATAGTCGATTCCACAGCACTTTCTGAAGCCTGAAACGTCAGGTTCTTCATATAGAGATTCGCCGCCATCTGTTCTTCTACCGAGGCGTTCTTTAGAGCAGTGACACCAATGAGAGACACGAGGATAAGAATAACCATCGCGACCAACAAAGTAGCCCCTTGCTGATTTTTAATTGAACTTTGTTGCATAAGCCTGTTCCGTCTAGCTGGAAGTTATAGATTGGCGCTTCGATTGCGCAACTGAATTGTCGTATTGAAAGCGGCGCGCATTGCTCTGCCACCTGTATGTTTTAGGCTGAGTGAACTACTGGGCGGGCCGATTTTCTCGTTAGCGATCAAGTAGGTTCTGTTGTCATCATCTCCGGTGATACTTTCGGTGCTGGAGACAAGGAGGCCTATTTGGACACTCACAACGCTGTCCATCTCTAGTGAGGGATGCCCCGCTTTTAGATACTGAGTTGATCCGTTGGGTAGTCGCTGTCCATACATGATCTGCATGTTCTCGACACCCTCGACCAATTCCATGGGTGTACCTATTGGCGACTCGGTGGTATCCAAAACGAACAGTGAATAGATCGGGTTGCCATTCTTGTCCGTCCTGCCACTGTCTTTGACAAAGTAGGCATTAGCCTCAAATCGCATCACGCGCATCGGGTCTTTGATCCGGTTTGGATCGGATGCACTGACCTGATAATTAGTGCTTAGTGTAGAGCTTGTGTTTGCTGCCCCCGCCGCAAATGCAATTGAAACAGCGCTGGAACCAGCGGTCGGTTCTGACACACTCGTTGCGCGAAAAATATCTGCATTTGAGCAGTCCGAAATTATGATCAGATCATTAGCGTCGAGTTGATCGGGATTTAACTCAACTGAAATTGGGCCATTGCTGGTGGTCATTGAGCTTGCCAGAATAGTCGTTCTGCCACTGGCATGCTGAACATAGACGACATCGGAATTGGCCCTGGCTTGTGAGCTAATGTTACTGAGGTCAGGGTGCAGAGCGGGCGACCAGGTACCGCTATTGATCTCGCCACCCCAGAGTGCACCGTTAGGCAGGGTAATAGTGGGGCCGGCAGACGCAATAACATTTGGAGGAATAGTGCCATCAGTACAGCCCTGGAAGCCGGCCAACCGGATGTCATTACTGAGTATATCGAGCGCTACTCGCCCGCTCTCCTGAATCCGGGCCATACCGCTGGAGAGTTCCTGAGATGATTTATTGCCGGTAAAAACGGTCACGGCACCAGACAATACGATGAGTCCGATAACAGAGGCGACCAATAGTTCAACGACTGAGTAACCCCGCTGTTTCGCGGGCAGGGCAAGCAATTTGTTAGTGGGATAATTCATCAGTTCAGGTTCACTCCCATTGATATTTGGCGTTCTTGTTCTTCGCCTTCGATTAATTCGTTCCAGGTTACTGTGACCATATGAAAGCCGGTTCCGGTATTAAGATTAATCTCACCGACAGCACCATTCAGAGGGGTTGATGTATCTGCGCCAGGCCCCTGACCGAAATAGGACGCCCATACCAGCCGATCATGGTCTGCAAGATCGCTTGGTGTACAGCCATTGGTAATACAGTTTGGATTGATCGGGAGATTTTCTGTGGAGGTATTGTCGTACGCGCCCGCAGCAACACCGGCAGGATTTAATCTCATACGATCTATGATGTCATTGGCGGCCAGGGTTGCAGTGGACCGCATTTGCGCGCCCTGAGTGTAGTTCAGCCCCAGCAGCTGCATTTTTGATCCGGCCAGCAAGCCGACGGCGAGCACTACTACTGCCAGTAGTACTTCAATCATGGCAAAACCTGATGATTGTTTGAGTGTGTTCACTTGTTTCTCGCTTAACTTATATTGTTTTTCTAAGTCGACGAGCAACTAATGTTGGAGCCGTCGATTTTCTCGACGATGCCATCATCGTTGCTATCGGTTGCCAGTCGACCAAGTCCTGTGACCCAGAGGTTTAGTGCCAAACTTTCCTTTGTATTGTCGCCGTTGCAAATTACGATTGAACCCTGAGTGCGCAGGCGTCCACGCGGTGCGAATGAAAGCCTTGAGCCGAAATCGGTTGAAGTAATGCTAATTGTGGAATTAGCTGCGGGCTCTACCTTCAGTACTGTGTCTGTTGTGGCGGGGTCCGAGGTGATATCCACGATGCCATCGCCATCGAGATCCGCAAACACAATGTAGCCAGCGCCCCAGTTTGTGGCAGTAGTAGGGTCACAGGTAGCCTGATCATTGCTGATACAAAGTGTGATGACCTGGCTGCGCTTGACCGCCTCGAGCCGGGCAAGACTGATCGTCCCCGCTAAGCCGTTATAGACTGATGACAATCTATTTTTGCTAATGAAAGTGCTGTAGCTGGGCACTGCGATTGACGCCAGAATTCCGACGATAGCGATCGCGATGATCAGTTCTAATAAGGTGAAGCCGTTTTGTTTTTTCATAACAGGAGGCGTATCGACCCAATCTCACGGTCATTGAGGCCTGTAACCCCCGACCCTTATAGAATGGTTCTTGGAATGTGCCGTTGTGTAATGAATCTATTGAAAATAAAGTCAACCGGGCCTGAACAGGTAAAAGTTCAGTGTTTATCGGAAGTGTGAAGTCCCTGCTGATTGTTCGTACTGTCCGCGAGGAGCTTGCGTCGGTCGTTTGCGGAGCATCGATAGCAGGGTAAATTCAACTATATTCCTTGGGATAATTGATTAGATAGGTGAATTGGATGGGGCTTCGGCTGGGAATCGATACCGGAGGAACGTACACAGACGCGGTACTAATGGACGCGGATACGGAAACAGTAGTTGCTAAGTCGAAATCGCTGACGACCAGGCATGATCTTATGCAAGGTATCAGTGAATCGCTTGTGGCAACCATAGGAGGGCAAGATCCCGCTGATATCACTTTAGTTAGCCTCTCCACCACGCTTGCCACTAACTCGATTGTCGAGGGGCATGGCGCCCGGGCAGCGTTATTCCTGGTGGGTTACCAGGCGTCTCAGCTCAAACTGGCTAATCTGGGTGATGCTGCGAAAGACCTGCCGGTAATTTTTGTCAACGGCGGGCACGATGCCGGTGGACACGAAAAAACACCTCTGGATCTGACGGCCGTGGCGCAACACCTCGATACGTTGGATGATACTGTGTCAGCTATAGCCATTTCGGCGATGTTTTCAGTCAGAAATCCCGCGCACGAGATTGCCCTGCGTGAATTCATTCTCGACAGAACCGGTCTACCGGTCAGTTGCGGTCACGAACTCAGCGCTTCTCTGGATGCGCCCAGACGCGCGCTAACTGCGTTAATCAACGCGCGGTTGATTCCATTGATCAAAGATTTGATCGCTGCGACCCAGAACACCCTGGATCAGCAAGACATCACCGCCGCTTTAATGGTGGTTCGTGGTGATGGTACTTTGGTTAGCGCGGACTTTGCGCGCCAGTCTCCTGTTGAAACCATTCTATCCGGACCCGCTGCCAGTGTGGTTGGAGCACAGTTTCTGGCAAGACATGATGAAATGCTGGTCTCTGATATCGGTGGCACCACCACCGATGTCGCCATGATAAAAGGCGGTGAGCCTCAACTCAGTGAACAAGGAGCGTCAGTCAATGGCTGGCGCACCATGGTAGAGGCGGTGCAGATCGATACTCATGGACTGGGTGGTGACAGTGAGATCGCCTACGATCGTCAAAATCGTCGCTTTAGTATTGGCCCGCACAAGGTCATGCCACTATGCGTCCTGGCGGCGAAGTATCCGGCTGTCATCAGTGATCTAAAACAGTTCGTCGATGAGCCATGGACGAAAACCAATATGGCGCGATTTATCGTGTTGCGAAAAGATCCGGGTGAAATAAAGCTGACTGCTCAACAAGGTGCTTTGGTTCATGAAGTGAGACAGCATCCGCAATCGATGCAGTCCGTATTCGCTGAAAGGCATTTTTCACTGGCATTGAAGCGTTTGATCGAAACAGGGATTTTAACGATCGCGGGATTCACCCCTACAGATGCCGCACATGTTTGTGGCTGGTATGATCAGTGGGGAGTTGAAGCTTCTCTACAGGGAGCAATTCTGCTCAGTCGCTATAGCAAGTTTAACCTTGGCAGTGAATTTGATTCCCCTGAGCATTTTTGCAAACGCATCTTAACTCAGGTCTCGCGTGAATCTGCACTGTGTTTTCTGGCGTCGGCAATAAATGACAGCAACGGGTCCTTTGGTACACCGATGCCTGCGAATAAAAGAGACTTGCTTGAGCAGATGTTTAATAACGCGTCTGATCCTGATCAGAAAGGACTCGTCAGTATGCAGGCACAGCTTGGAGTGCCCGTGGTCGGAATCGGTGCGCCGGCGCAAAGCTTTTATCCGGCTGTGAAGGAATTCCTTGAGGTCGAAGTCATCGTACCGGAGCACGCTGAAGTGGCGAATGCGATTGGTGCCGTTGTTGGTGTGGTAAAGCAATCAGTGCAAATTACTATCTCGCCCGTGTCTGCCAGCCGCGTGGTGGTGCATGCTCCCGACGAACAGCGCGAATTTGATGAGCTAGAACCTGCTGCGGCCTGGGCGCAGGAGATTGCAACCGGACTTGCACTGGCGAAGGCACAGCGCGCTGGCGGGACACAATTGCAGGTCATGGTTGATCGGAATGATAATATAGTTGACCAATCCGGGCAGGTCACCTTTTTCGAATCCATAATTATTGCAACTGCCACTGGCCGAGCTGGTTGAAGTATTCGTAAGAATGGCTCGCTTGTGTATTGAAATGCAATCTCAGATTGCACAGTTTGCAGCAACGGCAGCGGGTTGATTAACATCACCAACCAGGACGTCATTCAGCAACCCTGAAAAATAACTGCAATGGGGGGCGGGTATCACTTGTGATACTCGCCCTTTTTTTTTACTCTGTGAGAAATAATTTGATCGGCAAACTGTATGAGTAAAAATAGTACACGTAATGAGGCAGCCGGGTGGGGGCTTCGGCTCGCAGCGCTTGCACTGACATTACTGGGTATTGTCGTCGTGTTCGCGTTTCGTTTTGCGGATAACGGTAATCAGCCTTCGGCGATAATGTGGGCGGGTGTGCCGATCATCGGTGGGTTGCTGGTCAGTTTTTTACTGGGCAAGATCGGGCGTTTTGGCAGCCAGCAGAGTAAGTGGAAAATCTATACCTGGGTGTTGGTGTTGGCGTCGATTAGTATTCTGCTTAAGACCTGGTTTTTCTAAACCGTTTTTTAATCTTGCATCAACGTGTTGAATCCAGCCGTGACGATCAGTGCCACGGCTGCAGGCAGGTCACTGACTTACTTTTGCAGTTTTTCCTGTACATTCTGCGCGGCTTCCAGTGCTGCCACGCGTGCTTTTTCTTTCGCTTGAGCGGTTAACTCTGAGGCTTTTTCGGCTAAGCCCCCTGCGTGTATTTTTGCCTGCTCGGCTAGCTCCCTGGCTTTAACCTGTGCGTCACCAGCCAGTGATTCCGCCTTAACGGCGAGTTCGGCAGCTTTTACTTTCGCATCCTCCGCCATCACCTGGGCCTGACTAGCCATCTCTTTTGCTTTCTCAGACGCGTCGTTAGCCAGTTGTACGCTTTTCTCTTTGGTGTTTACTGCAGTGTCCTTAACGATTTGTTTGGTTGCTCCGAATGATGCTGAAATCAAATCCTTGGTGCCGACCGGTGCGCCGTTAAGTGCCATTGATTCAGGCGCAATGCGATAATTATCGTTAGATTTATCCAGCGGGTGTTTGCAACTGGCTGTGCCGGTTTCACCGGAATCGGCGGTATAGTTCAGCAGCACCGTGGCATGTCTTGCGCCTTCCGATTTCTGCGGCTCTTGCCATTCACTGATAGGCCCGACCAGATTCTGTGTGATCTTTTGGCACATATCGATCAGCGGTGTACTGGTTGGGTTGCAGCCAGTTAGCGATACGCTCACTATTGCGAGCATCAATGCAGATTTGGTCATACTGGTTTCTCTAATTAGTGCGTAAATTGCGGATTGGTGAATCCAGACAAGGTGATTTGACGGCAGCTTTGGCTTGGTAAACTTCTCATCAGAATATATTCACTCAGCATCCCGTTTTGGGGTGTTTGCAGCGCCTGGTTCTTTGACGGTTCTATTGTGTTCTGCAGAATTAGTTATCTGCGCTAGCTTACCTCTAAACGATCTGAACACCATCCCCAGACACTAAAAATTACAATATCAGGAAACTTTTCAACACTATGGGGCGAAGCTATTTGATAGTCCCGGGCGCGCTGTTGGTAAAAGGTGTCACGATAGGTTGTATGTTTGCCTATCGATCGGCTGGGAAATACGATATCGCTTTTATTATATTTACGGTATTGACGGAGTTCAGTTTTTTGCTTGCTATGTTGTTGGGGCAATCGAATATTGCGTCTTATTCTGACAACCGGTAGACGGGTTTAAATCTTAAGGCATTTGTGGTCGACAGGGAAAAGTCGCTGCTGGCTGAAGACTGATTTCCTGGCTGGTAACACAAACGACCACGGGTATATTATTTTTACCCTGGTGGTGCATAAAATTTCGAGTTCAGAAGCATATAGGGCGGTATATATGGCGCTGCACGGAATTTTTACTGAATTGAGCCTGGTCATTCTAAGTGAGATTCAGAAAAAGTGAGTACATCGCCTTAGATGCTGCTATAGAGGCAGCGCAGCGGTTCTGGGCCGGAATTTTATGCGACACCAGGGTTTACTTATAGCCTGTTCAGGCGACCGTCAACGACTTCGTATTGATCATCTGCAATCG
>CAZNOB010000131.1:0-9150 GCA_964574535.1 uncultured Granulosicoccaceae bacterium
ATTGAGTCTCTTTGTTTTTTGCCTTGAGTGTTTTTATGCCCCGATCACTGCTCACTGTGTCAATTACTTGCTGAGCGTCGAACCGATAGGCGCGCAGGGAACTGGATCCCCAATCAACCCCTGCTTTAATCATATGTGAATCCCTTCTGTGACCTTTAAATTTTATATTAGTTAATTTAATTAATTTGATATTGTTTAACGATATCCATGCGAACTTCAATGCCCAGGCCCGGGCCGCCGGGAATAGAGATCATCTCTTGTTTCATTTCCCAGGGCTCGCTGATCAGTTGCTGTCGGAACGGGTGCGAGGAACGATCGTATTCGAGCACAGGCTCTTTAGCAAACAATGAATGGTGTGGTACCGGTAGTGCGGCAATGACTTGTAGCGATGCTGCCTGTGCCACTGCACTTCCCCAGACGTGAGGATTAACAGCTATCCCGCTGGCCTGTGCCATGGCTGCAATATCCCGCACCGCAGTAATGCCGCCGCAAGAACCGATATCCGGTTGTGCAATATCGACAGCATCGGCGCTAAAAAGCTGATGGAAACCGTAAGGTGTGTGTTCATTTTCACCGCCGGCGATTGGAATGTTAAGTTTTTGGCGAAGCTCTTGGTAGCCGGCGATATCCTCTGGTACAACCGGCTCTTCGTACCAGCGTAAATTGTAGTCCTCCAGCGCCCGGCCAAGCTTTAGTGCTTCTGATCTTCCATAGGCGTGATTGCTGTCGACCATAAGCTCGATCTCGGGATCGTTTAGCGCTTTGTTAATTTCTGACATCACTCGAATATCATCGCTTACGCCAAAGCCAAGTTTCACTTTCATTGCCTTAAAGCCGGCGTCTCGATGTGCAATAGCTTCATCGGCGAGGCGAGGTGCTTCATTGCGGCCTTCGATCCGGTAGAAGCCGGTTGCATACGGTTGCACGCTGGTGCGGAAGGGGCCGCCGAGCAATTGATAAACAGGCTGCTGGTAGTAGTGACCGCAGATGTCCCACAGCGCGGTGTCTATGGCGCTGATTGCCGATATTACCGAACCCTTGCGTCCATAATCCCGTGTTTTTGTGTACATTGATTGCCAGAGCACTGCGGTATCCAGCGGGTTCTTACCCAGTACCAATGGTGTCAGTGCGTGTTCAATGACAGCGGCCGCAATTTGTGGTGGCTCCAGCCCTTGAGCAAATGCCTCTCCCCAGCCGCAGATTCCATCATCGGTGGTGATTCTCACCAGCGTTGCCGAGCGTCGATGCACCCAGCCTTGTGAAAAAGCGAACGGTGTTTCGAGGTCAGTTGAGAGAACGAAACAATCGACGGTTGCAATTTTCATAGGCACATCGAACTGTGGGGAATGAGCGCTTAGTGTACTGTAACATCTAAACTATAAGAATGAGTCGACTGATAGAAATCGGCTGGCTGGTTGCTGCTGGAATGAGCGATTACAGTTGTTGTCCATGTTACGAATCAATTTATAACATCGTGGCGGGGGCCGCTCTGGCAAACTGCCCTATATTACAGAGGCAGGAGGCCGTTTTTTTCCTGCACTGTCTCGGATTATTAGTAGCCTATGTTGACAATAATTATTCCCGCCCATAATGAAGATTCCGTCATCGCGGGTTGCCTTAAAAGTTTAATTGATCAGAGTTATGCCGGTCCGGTGCAGGTAATTGTGGCCGCCAACGGATGCATTGATCAAACGGTATTGCTATGCCAGTCGTTTCGTTCCGCATTTCATCGCAAGGGCTATGAATTTGAGGTAATGCGGCTGGTTCAAAGCGGTAAAAACAATGCCCTGAACCAGGCAGACAAAACTGCCCGATACGGTAGCCGGCTTTATCTTGATGCCGATGTAATTTGCGATGAGCATCTCCTGCAGCAGGCAGTGCAATTTCTCGATTCTGCCGAGCCCGTTTATTTCAGTGGTGCGCTGGCAATTAAGCCAGGCAGTTCTTTTTTCAGCAATGCGTACGGCAAAATCTGGCAGGCAATGCCCTATATTCGTGAAGCCGTTATTGGTATTGGTTGTTACGGGGTCAATGAGGCGGGGCGCAAAAAGTGGGGGGATTTTCCAAGCATCCACTCAGACGATAAATTTGTACGATTGCTTTTCGCCAGACATCAATGCAATAAAACCGAGGCAAGATATTATTGGCCAGTGCCTCAGGGGTTACTGACGTTGATAAAAGTGAGGATCCGATGGATCCGGGGCAATCGGCAACTTAAATCCCGATTCCCGGACCTGGGTCGCAAAGACTCCGGGCGTATGAAAGTGGATTGGAAACTGTGCAAAACAACACTGACTAACCCTTTGTCGACGCTGGTGTTTTTGTTTGTTTATGGTGTGTCTGCAGGAATCGCAGCACTGCATCCGGAGCATTTACAAATCGGCTGGAGCAGGGCGCGTTAAAGAATCGGTTGGACCATAAGCCTTAGCCCGGAATACTCACGAAATCGGGGTCATCTCACTTGATCTTTGATTTTGTAGCGAATTATTTCTTTTGCAAATATAAACCCCTGGTGTTGCATAAAATTCCAGCCCGGAACCGCTGCGCTGCCTCTATAGAGATTTATAAATTGCTTAGGTAAAACCCTGGGCGGTAGAACCGGCCTGTTAGATCTTTTGTGTTTGGAGGGCTCGATGGTACGTGCGCCTGGCGGCTTACGGCCCCTACAGGTGTGTTGTGGTAGTACGAGGATGAAGCAGGAAAATAATTATTAAAAACGCAAAGCGTTCGCTCTTGCTTTTGATCTACCTGCGTTTAATCACTCTCAAAGTGCCACAGGCACCCGAAGGGCTGATTAGTAGCAACACGACTTTTGGTTATTTTTTCGTCGTTTAAAAAATTGACTCCGCCTGAAGGGCATGTCGCTTTTGGTCTTTTCAAAAAGAATGGCCCCTGGCAGAGAAAAAAATTATATCCCTAAATACTTCTCTTTAACTAATGCATCCGCGGTGAACTCACTGGTAGTGCCATGCCAGACTACTTTGCCTTTCTCTACAATATAGTGTCGGTCAGCCAGCTTGATTAAATCGTTGAGATTCTTATCTACTACAAGTATCGCCTGACCATTGCTTTTGAGTGTTGCCAGCGATGCCCAGATATCCTGCCGTACCATGGGGGCTAAGCCTTCGGTGGCATCATCAAGTATCAACAGATCCGGATTGGTCATTAAGGCCCGGCCGATTGCGAGCATTTGTTGCTCGCCACCTGATAACAAATTGCCCATCGCATTAATGCGATCACGCAGCGGCGGGAACATATCCAGTACGGTTTGTTGTGTCCACGGCTGGCTTTTACTTTGGTGATTTGCCGCTGTTGCGATTAAGTTCTCATGAACTGTCAGGTTGGGGAAAATCTGTCTGCCCTCTGGTACTAATCCTAAACCCAGCTTGGCAATTTTAAAGGAAGGTAATCCAAAGATGCTTTTCTGTTGATAGCTGATTGCCCCGGAGGCCGGTGCAACTATGCCCATGATCGAATTTATAGTGGTTGTTTTACCCATACCGTTGCGGCCCAGCAGGGTGACTACTTCGCCTTTATTGATATGAAGTGATAAGCCGAACAGCGCCTGGCTTGATCCATAAAAAGTACAAAGGTCGCTCACCTCAAGCATCAGGCGGCGTCCTCACCCAGATAAGCTTTCTGCACTGCTGCATTGTTTTTAATTTCATCCGCTGTGCCCGACGCAATAATACGACCGTAAACCAAAACAGTAATGGTATCTGCTAATTGAAAAACTGCGTCCATATCGTGTTCAACCAGCAGCATTGATTTTTCACTACGAAGTTGCTTAAGTATTCTGATCACCAATTCAGACTCATCCTGCCCCATGCCGGCCATTGGTTCATCCAGTAACAGCAGGGCAGGGTTAGTGGCCAGTGCCATGGCGATTTCAAGCTGGCGTCTTTCGCCATGTGAAACCTCACTGGCCAGCAGATATGCTCTGTCTGCAAGACCTACCTGATCGAGATACTTGAGCGCCGGTGATTGCAGCCGCGATTCGCGACGCGCATTGCGCCAAAAACGAAAGCTGTGCCCGTCATGTGCCTGCACCGCTAATGCCACATTGTCGATCAGATTGAGATCCTGAAAAACCGAGGTGATCTGAAATGAACGTGCCAGTCCTGCCTGTGAAAACTGGTGGGCGGCAAGGCCGGTGATATCACGGTCGTTAAAAATAATGTTGCCACTGTCGGGTTTCAGTAAGCCTGACAACTGGGAAATCAGGGTGGTTTTACCTGCACCGTTGGGGCCTATCAGTGCGTGAATTTCACCTTCCTGAACCTGCAGATTGATGTGGTCGGTGGCTTGTACACCACCAAAACTTTTGCACAGATCTTTGATTTCCAGAATCGTTTTCGGCATTGTTTAAACCGCATTTTTCATGAGGGTGCGCCACTTGGTGTAAATAGAGCAATATAGCTCGATTGATCGAGCCAGTAACGTGGCCCGCCACGTGCCGTGTTGGAGCAGGCGAGAGGTGAAGCAATGTTTGCCTCTGATGGTGAATAAACACACTGCTGCTTTAGAGCTGTAGTCTGAATGTTTTTTCTTAACTATATACATAGATATTTTTCTGGTGCACCGTCGCCTTGTGATTAATGCGGGTTAACCCTGTGTTTTGCGACTGCCAAGTCTGTGCAGCGATCCCGCTATGCCTCCACGTAAAAACAATACTGCAAAGATCAGTAGTAAGCCAAAAGGGAAGTGCCAGTAGACGGTGATCTCGGAAAGTATGAACTCAAACACAATAAACACGATTGCACCTATTACTGGCCCCCATAAAAATGCCACTCCACCGAGTATGACCATAAACATGATTTCACCAGAGCGAGTCCAGTCCATCATCTCGGGTGAGATAAAAGTGGTGAAGTTCCCCAATAAAAAGCCGGCATATCCGCAGATAATGCCTGACAATACAAAGGCCACTAGTTGGTAGCGAAAACAGTTCACGCCAATTGCCTGCATTCTTTCTTCGTTTGATCGAGCGCCCTGCAGCGTGAGGCCAAAGCGGGAATTACTGATCCGGTAAATAAAAAAAATGATGACGATCAGCGATATAAAACTAAGCCCGTAAAGGGTGAGAGGGTTATCCAGATTGATGAGTGGAAACTCGGATCGCAAATCAATAGTTAAGCCGTCATCACCGCCATAAGTTTCCAGTGACACAATGGCGTAGTAGATCATCTGGCCAAATGCCATGGTGATCATTATAAAATTGACACCGCGAGTTCGCAGTGAAACCAGTCCGGTGATCAGGGCGAATACTGCGCTGACTCCGATAGCCAGTCCCAGATGTACAAATCCGTTATAGCTGGCGATCGCATCCATGCCGCCGTAAGTTGAGTGATAGACCGGTATGCCCACTGCGTACGCCCCCAGTCCAATATAAGCAGCATGGCCGAACGAGACTAAGCCTCCATAGCCCAGAATCAAGTTAAGGCCGGTGGCAGCGATGGCTAGTATGACCAGGCGGGTAAAAATATCCAGCCAGAACGGGTGTCCTGAAAAGTAGAGCACGGGCGGTACAATTGCGAGCGCCAATACCAAAAACAGAGACAGCCAAAACAGGTTGGCGGACCTTGATCTGGTTTTAGGCGTAGTGGCTGTGGTGTCTGTTGGCATATTGACTGGCGATTATCGGGTCAGGGGAGGAAACAACCCTTGCGGACGGAACGCAAGAATAATGGCCATGAGTATATAAACAAGCATTGCGGAGACCGCGGGTGCGGCTGTTTCAGCGGCTTCACTGGACATTACCAGCTTAAAGAAATCATCGAGGAAAGATCGGCCAAAGGTATCAATGAGGCCGACAAGTAACGCCGCCAGAAACGCCCCTTTCATAGAACCGATGCCACCGATGATAATTACAACAAAGGTGGTAATGATGATATCGCTGCCCATGCCAATGGAGGCTTCTGTAATAGGTGCGATCAACATGCCGGCCAATCCGGCCAGTGCCGCACCCAATGCAAAAACACCGGAAAAAAGGGTGGTGATATCGATACCCAAAGCACCGACCATGGTGCGATTGGAAGCGCCCGCACGAATGAGCATCCCCAGGCGAGTATGGTTAACCAATAGGTACAAGCCAATGGCGGCGACTAAGCCCACACCAATAATGAGTAGCCTGAACGACGGTATCACTACGCCGTCGATGAGTTCTACCTGCCCATTAAGAAACGGTGGCAGCGGAATCGCAATGCCTTCCGGCCCCCAGACAATATGTACAATGGTATCGATGCACAGGATTAAGCCGAAGGTCGCCAGTACATGGTCAAGATGATCACGCTGGTAGAGGTGCTGAACAACCAGTTTTTCAAGCAGGTATCCGGCAAGTGCCGTGAGTGGTAACGCGATGATTAGCGCCAGAATGAAGGACCCGGTAAACAGGGTGAGGGAAGCACAGAAGAATGCCCCCAGCATATATAAAGAACCATGCGCCAGATTGACAAAATCCATAATGCCGAAGGTGAGCGTGAGCCCGGCAGACAGCAGAAACAGTAAGATACCAAGTTGCAGTCCGTTTACGAATTGAATGAAAAGTAGGGAGGATTCCACGCTTTGACCGGTAAGGGGGCAGAAATGCCCCCAGAGTTATTGTTACTTTTACAGTGCTATTTACAGCCAGTATTACAGCGAGCACTCTGACGCATAGACGTCTTGATGGTTTTCTAGAATCGCTTCATCAATTTTAGTGGTCCAGTTGCCATCAGCGTCTTCAACCACGGTTCGTGTGTAGAAGTTTTGAATTGGCATGTGGTTGTTACCATAAGTGAACTTGCCTCGTACTGAAGGGAAATCTGCTTTTTTCATGGCGGCGCGCATTCCATCCATGTTATCCAGATCACCGTCTACAGCATCAACAGCTGATTTGATCAGCTGAATCGAGTCGTAAGCCTGTGCTGCATAGAAAGAGGGGTAGGCGCCGTATTTGGCGCGAAAGTCTGCGACAAATTTATTGTTTGCATCGTTGTCGAGATCGGGGCTCCAGAATTGTGTCATCTGTGATCCCAGAATGCCTTTCATGCCGCCTTCCTGAAGCTTTGGCAGGGACAGCGCATCGATAGTAAATACCGTATACAGCGGCAGTGAGTCGCGCAGGCCGGCTTGTTCATACTGTGTGATGAAGGCACTTGCTGCTTTTCCCGGATAAAATACGAATATCCCTTCGGCATCTGATGCTTTTGCCTTTGCCAGTTCTGCAGAGAAATCAAGCTGGGCATCTTTACCCCACTTGGTTAAGTCTTTACCAACAATTTCACCTTTAAAGGTACGCTCAACACCGGCCACCATATCTTTGCCAGCCGCATAGTTAGGTGCCATGACATACAGTGATTTTACGCCACGTTTGTTCAGTGTTTCACCCATAGCCATCGGGGTTTGATCATTCTGCCAAGAGGTTGAAAAAAAGTTTTCGTGGCAGAGCTTCCCTGCAACTGGCGAAGGACCGGCGTTTGCGCTAATCAAAAACTTACCCGCATCAAGTACTGATTTGCGAGACGCCAGTAACACGTGTGACCAGATATACCCTGCAACAAAATCAACATCATCCTGCTTAACCAGCTTGTCAGTGGCTTGCTTGCCAACTTCGGGCTTGAATCCATCGTCTGCCATTACCAGCTTTACGGGCTTGCCGCCCATCGTGTTGCCAATATGCTCAAGGGCCAGGTTGACAGCGTTCTCCTGGTCTTTACCGATCGAAGCGGCTCCGGTTGTGAGGGTTGTGATAAAGCCGATTTTGACTTCGTCAGCGGAGAATGCTGCGGGTGATGAAACGAGTGTGGCGAATAGTGCCCCGGAAAGTACTTTTTTCATTGAATATCCTCTGCGTGCATTGTAAGGGTATCGACGTATAGGCGCTTGATCGCCTATGCCTGTCCTGATTCTACACTGCAGAAGTGTGTCGGGCACTGATTTGAGCATGCAGTTTTCGGCATAGATTGGGCAAACAGGGGCTATATTGGATACAATAGATGACATGTCATCTATTGTTTGGCAAGTAGCCTCAACTTCTTTCATTGTTCGCTACGTGAGCGGCGACCGGGTGACAACGTGGGTGTTTGGGGTGGCCAGTGAGATATTGTGTTCAATAGAGGCCTCAAGGATGGTTTCCATCAGTAGCTGTCGGGTGGCAACCAGCCCACTCACGTCTTTTATATAGTAAAACACTCCCCACTCGATGGCGTGATCACCCGCATCAAGCATGCGAATTTCAAGCGGGTGGGTTTTATCGAGTTTTCCATCTGCCGTGGTGCACGCCTGATCAAAAGCGTCGGCAAGCATTTTTTTTACGGCTGTCGGGCTGGTGTCATAACCAATTTTAAATACCAGCCGTTCACGCAATCCCCGGGCTGATGCAAACTTTGACAGACTTTGAATGGTTTGATCCCGCAGTTTTGAATTGCTGATCATCACTCGATGGTTATTAATTACATCGATAATCACGGTATGAAAAATTTTGGTTTTAAATACTCTGCCCAATAGAGGAGGTTGATCAATTTGTATCAGATCACCCTCACTGACCATATCGCTGTTTAAGAGCACCAGACCACTTATTATATCTGGCGCCCATGCCGCCTGGGTTAATGCGAGAAAGACACCGACAAAACCAATCACACCACCTGCCTCCAACAGGCTGCTGTAGCCGGCAATTCTGATTGAGGCAATTAACGCCACCACAGCGATAAACGTGCTAATGACCAGTGTTAGCATACGCGAGTGGTAAGTATCGGATACTTGTGTGCCATCAGAAGTTGTACTGACTTTGCCATAGCGGCGACGCATGATATAGCTGGCAATATTTGATACCAGATATGCCAGATAGAGAATAACCAGTATTGCCAGTAGCTTTAAGATCAGACTGTTATCCTGATCACTACTGATGTAGAAGGCGTTGTAGCAAACCGCAGCAAGGATTGCGAGGTTAAGACCGCGCATCATGTTTACCTGAAAATCAAACTGCCTTTCGGTGTTTTTTGATCCCAGCCGCTCCAGAATCGGACGTGCCAGTAGAAACAGCAACAGGTTCAGCGCAATGATCAGGTAGTTCACTGTGCTGAGTCTGGACAGGGTCTGGGTGAAAAAATCGTTCATCAGCTAAGGATAATTGATCTGTATGGCGGGTGCATGGGTTTTGCCCGGCGCTGCGCG
>CAZNOB010000131.1:9250-14931 GCA_964574535.1 uncultured Granulosicoccaceae bacterium
GCTAAGGATAATTGATCTGTATGGCGGGTGCATGGGTTTTGCCCGGCGCTGCGCGTAGTTGCGGTGGGAGGACGACCCTGGTGCATGAAAGCAGTGTGGTTGATCGTTAGCGAAGTGTGGATAAATGTGCGGCTTAGGAGGTATCCAAAAATTTGCTGATCGGGGATCGGCTTCCACAGCTTTGTGCAAATTCTAGTTTGCTATCAGGCCGTATCGCCTCTTGCGGGATCAGGAAACCCGTTGCGCCCCGGAAAATCCGGTGCAAGTATCCGTGCGTTGGGCATCTTTAACCATAACCGCAACATTTTTCGATGCAGTTGTTGATCCTCGTGATCTTTAAACTCGGTGCGTGAATGCATCACCGCATAGTTGTTGGCAAATTGCAGGTCGCCGGGTTCCAGTATCATGTCCAGTCGAAGGTCTTTGTGGTGAATGATTGAGTCGAACAGATCGAGCGCTTCGGTTTCTATTCGTGACAGTGGCAAGCGCATGGTGTTGTGCCCAAGTTCTATATACTGGCGCAAGTATCGGCAACTGAGTTTGCCTTCGTTTTCACTGAATATGGGTGAGAGGCCGGGTTCGTTCTTGCCGAGATGTGCGTAGTACATCGGGCGGTAAAACAGTGCGAGGTATTCGGGATGGTTCTCCAGTATTTCGTTGTATACAGCCGCTGAACTCACCAGACTGCTAAGACCGCCGCTGCTTGCTTTTCGAAGGCACAGCAGGCCGACGACATCTGACGGATCTGTGTGATAGGGGAGATAGGCGTTGGTTTCATACACCCGTGTGTTTTTATCGTTCTTGTCTCCGACGTTCATGACCAGGCCAATCAGATCACCCCTGGGGTTTTGCCTGACAGGCTTGCCCATGTTTAGTCCGATACCATAGTAGATAATGTTGATATCTGCGTCGCTGTAGCGTTTAACAGGCAGCCCGCGCAGTAAAAGAAATCCTCTGCCGGTTTCAAGCTCCCTGGCAACGTATTGCAGATCATTGTTGAAAGTGGGAAGCGGAAAGTCTGATGCAGTAAACCCCGGAAACGTCAGGCCCCTGGTTTTTACGTTCGCAAGTGCGGCGTCGATCTCATCAACGGAGGTTTGGCTGAGGTAATGAATCCATGAGATGTCGTCCGACAAATCCTTGCCTTTCCATGCCGACGGTCCATCGATTTTATTTTTAAGGATCAGGCTCATGGATGGATTCCGAGTGCTTACGGGTGAATGAGCCTATCAATACGGGCGTATTCGCTGCAACCGCTTTTAATAGCGGTTGCGATGCAAAATTTATTACGCCTGCGAAGTTAAACTGTCCAGCAGTTTCTGAACATCGGCCTTTACACGATTGACGGCCTCGATCTTCACCGGACCATAGCCTCTGATTTCTAACGGGGCAGACATGATTTTTTGCCATGTCGGCAGGTTGTCTGAATTCACGGTACTGTGGCATTGCGTCATCAGATTGGTGAACCATGGAATGAGCTGGCGTTCCATTTTTCGCTCGGCGGTGTAGGAGAATATATCTGCCGGTGTGCCACGCAGAAATTTCATTGCTGCCAGTATGTTCATCGGCCTGTTTATCCATTGTCCGAATTCACGCTTGCGTGGTCGCCCGCGTGCGTCTGTACCCAGGGGTAACAATGGCGGGGCCAGGTGGTAGCTTACGGTGAATCCCTCTTCGAACTGATTGCTGACTGTCTGTTGAAAGTCATTCGCACAGTGTAGTCGGGCGACTTCGTATTCATCTTTGTAGGCCATGAGTTTAAATAAAGATTTTGCAGCCGTGGTTTTCAGGGGGTCTGAATCATCAAGTGCGGGTGCAAATTTTTCCATGGTCTTGCAAAAACGTTTTGCATAGCGGGCATTCTGGTAGCTGGTGAGAAAGGTTGCGCGCTGATCGATAAGATCATCCAGTGTTTGGGTGTGAGCCGTTTGTACTGGTGCATCAAATTCACCGGGCAGGGCTGCAGCCACGCGGCCTGCAACAATTGCCTGTTTGTTTTTATCTACCTGTACACCGTTTAGAGTGACAGCATGTAAAAGTGTGCGATATGAAACAGGTACCAGCCCCAGTTGCCATGCGTAGCCGAGCAATATAACGTTGGCGAACACGGTATCGCCAAATAGCCTGGTAGATAATGCATTAGCATCGATGCTGTTGATATCGTCTGAGCCGATGGTGCGGCGAATACTATCGACGCGATGATCAATTTGCAGGCTTGCATCACGGTGACGAACAATATCACCAGTGGGCATTGACGCTGTGTTTAGCGCAACTCGGGTGTCTTTTTGATAGCACCGGGTGGCTTTGGGTGAAGATGATACAACGACATCACACCCGATGAGTGCGTCAGCTGAACTGTCATCGATCCGCACCTGATTAATTTCGTGTGGTGTTTTTGCCAGTCTCACATAACTGAGTACAGGACCGAATTTTTGTGCAAAGCCGGTAAAATCAAGCACAGAGCTGCCACTACCCTCCAGATGTGCGGCCATGGTTATGAGTGCCGCGACGGTAATGACGCCGGTGCCGCCGACGCCGGTGATCAGTAGATCATATGGCTTGTCCAGATTGGGCAGCACCGGATCAGGCAGCTTGTATTGATCACCGTCAAATTTCAGTTGTGGTTGTTTTTTTAGTTTGCCTTTAACGGTGACAAAACTAGGGCAGAAGCCGTTGATGCAGGAGTAATCTTTATTGCAGGAGGACTGATTGATTTTTCGCTTTTTTCCAAACACTGTGTCAACGGGTTCAACGCTCAGGCAGTTGGATTCCACTGAGCAATCACCGCAGCCTTCGCAGACCAGTTCATTGATTACCACGGTTTGGTCAGGTGTTTCTGCCTGTCCACGCTTGCGCCGACGCCGCAACTCGGTGGCACAGGTTTGTTCATAGATTAGTGCGCTGACACCGGGTATTTCACGGAGTTGTTTTTGCAGTGGATCCATTTCACGACGATGATGGATAATCACTCCTTCGGGAAATTCAGTTGACTTGAATTGCTCTGGATCGTTAGACACCAGAATTATTTTTTGCACGCCCTCGGCCCGAAGTGAGTGTGCAATGGCCTGAACTGATGCCGGGCCATCGACCGGTTGTCCCCCAGTCATGGCGACAGCGTCGTTATATAAAATTTTGTAAGTGATATTAGTACCCGCAGCAACGGCTTGTCTTATCGCCATGGAGCCGGAGTGGTACCAGGTGCCTTCCCCCAGATTTTGAAAGATATGTCCGTTACCGGTAAATTTAGATGACGCGGCCCAGTTAACGCCTTCACCACCCATCTGGATTAGTGAGCTGGTTTCGCGGTCCATCCAGCTGGCCATAAAGTGACAGCCGATACCGGCCAGTGCTTTTGAACCTTCAGGTACTTTGGTCGAGGTATTATGCGGGCAACCAGAACAAAAATAGGGTGTGCGGGTAGCGCCTTCAATCTGGATTGATAAGATATCGTTGGCGAGTAGCGTGTTGGCTTTTGATAAATAGTCCTGGTCAGGAAACAAGCGTGCCAGACGTTTTGCGATAATAGGTAGCAGTAGCCGGGGTGATAGTTCGCCCGTCCATGGTACCAGTGGATTGCCGTTTTCATCGCGCTTGCCCACCATTAGATCGGGCTTGTCACCTGGCCAGTCGTAAAAATATTCTTTCAACTGACTTTCAATAATGCCGCGCTTTTCTTCGATCACCAGTACTTCGTGTTTGCCGCGCACAAAATCCAGTGCATCCTGCCGTGCCAGTGGCCAAACCATACCAATCTTATAAATATCAATACCCAGTTGTCTGCAGGTGGTTTCATCAATACCGAGCAGTCGTAACGCTTCCATGGTATCGAGATGACCTTTACCGGTGGTCACCAGGCCAAAGTTAGCATGGTTGATTTTATAGATATGTCTGTCTATGGGGTTGCTTTGTGCGAATGCCAGCACGGCGCTCTTCTTGTGGACCAGGCGTTCTTCGATTTGCGGGCCGGGCAAATCAGGCCAGCGATAGTGCAGCCCGTCTGGCGGTTGTTGAAAGTCAGGGGTGTTAAAAATTCGTGAATCAGGTAAGTCAAATGAGCAGGCAGATTCTACGGTTTCAGAGATTGCTTTAAAGCCAACCCACATGCCGGTATATCGCGATAGTGCATATCCGTATTCACCAAACTCCAGATACTCGGCAACACTGGCCGGATTTAGTGTTGGCATAAACCAGGTCATGAAAGCAACATCTGACTGGTGTGGCATTGAGGATGAAACACAACCATGGTCATCACCGGCCACCACCAGTACTCCACCTTTTGGTGATGATCCGTAAGCATTGCCGTGTTTCAGTGCATCGCCTGCGCGATCAAGTCCGGGTCCCTTGCCGTACCAAAGTCCAAACACCGCATCAACAGTTTTATCCGGATTGGTTTCAACTTGTTGTGAACCCAGTACGGCAGTGGCAGCAAGGTCTTCATTAATCGCAGGCAGAAATTCAATCCGTGAGTCGATCAGGCGTTGTTTTTCGCGCCACAGTTCGATATCAACACCGCCAAGTGGAGAGCCGCGATAGCCGGAAATAAACCCCGCTGTATTCATATTTGCCGCGCTGTCCCTGCGCGCCTGATCCAGCATGATTCTCACCAGCGCCTGAGTGCCGGTCATATACACCCGGCCTTGTGTCTGTGTATATCGATCAGACAGTTGGATACTTTCAAAGTCAGTGATTTTGGCGGTCATAAGTGGAGGCTCTGGGTTAACCCGATTTATTAGGCAAAGTATAAGCCGGTCGGAGTGAAATATTCGCCCCTTCTATTCGCCTACTGCCTTGATTTTGGATGAATATTTCTGGAATATAGGTAAATATGAAAAATCTATTCAATATGACCGCCCTTGACCGCAAAATTCTAAGCGCGTTACAGGCAGACGGGCGCGCAAGCAATCAGGATATCGCCGACGCCACCGGCAGTTCTGCTTCATCCGTCTGGCGTAGAATTCGGTCGATGGAGCAAGCCGGGGTCATCAGTGGCTTGCACCTGTCACTCTCGGCTGAAACGCTGGGATTGTCGGAAACCGTTTTGGTTCACGTGAGCCTGAATAGTCACAGCGAAAAAAATACCGAAGCCTTCACCAGGCTCATTGCAAACACCCCGGAGGTGATGGAGTGTTATGCCGTAACCGGTGATCACGACTATCAGTTAAAAGTACTGGCGCCCGACATGCGAGCATTCTATCGTTTTTTGGAGGATACCTTCATGAGCAAGGACTATATAGCCAAAACAAGTTCAACCGTTGTCATGAATATTATTAAGGAAACACCATCGGTGCCGGCCGATATTATTCCTGAGTAACTGATGCACTGATTAAGTACTGGTGGTTTGTACAGGTAATGGCCCAATGATGGAAGAAACAGGGGCCAACTTACTTTCTTATATATAATTGCTTTTCCAGCTTGCGGAATTCTCTGCCAAGTTCTCCGGCTTCGAGTTTTTCTAGGCATGACCCCTTAAGCTTTCATTAACCAATGCATAAGAGTCTAATCTTTAGCGTTTAGATATTCTTGGCGACATACAAATCCGTCCAGTAAGAACGATAAACAGCCAAAAAACGCAAAGCGTTTGCTTTTGCTCTTTCGCTCTTGATCTACCCGCGTTTAATCAGTCTCAAAGTGCTGGAGGCACCCGAAGGGCTGTTTGGCCGCACAAAGACTTTTTGCTTCCG
>CAZNOB010000132.1:0-1437 GCA_964574535.1 uncultured Granulosicoccaceae bacterium
CGGAAGCAAAAAGTCTTTTTGCGACTATTCAGCCCTTTGGGTGCCTGTGGCATTTTGAGAGCAATCGTGCAAGTGGATCAAGAGCAAACACTTTGCGTTTTTCGTATGGCTTTGTATGTTGCCGAAAATATCTCGACATTAAAATCAGACACTTACGCATTGTTTAGATGAAGATGAGAGCCTCAGGTGCAACTAGACTCGGGCCGTAAATCTGCTTAATCGAACATGGACTACAGATTATCTGCGGAGGTGGATGTGTTTGCAGATTTTTGGCTGATCGGGAGGTTCCGGGCAGTGTTGTTCAGTCTGCCCCCGCTCTTAGCGGCAAATTCCGCGTTGCCAGCGAAAAGATGATTCTGCGGAGTCCAGTACGGCTGGGCATACTGACTTCGGATGAGGTTGTTCATCCCTGAACGCTCGGGCTCCGTGTCCGGTAATGTTTACTCAAAAATCATTCTATAGCGTCACCAATTTTGGGTATGCGGGGTTGTTTTCACATCGTGAAAAGTCGAGAATGATTGGAATAGGTGGTAGCAAGTTGACAGGTCAATGTATTTTCCCAAAAGTACTCGTACAAATATCTCTAATAAGTTGGCTGAGCTAATTTATGATGGAAGTCTGGAAGACTTGTACTCGACTAATCTTTGCTCGACTCTAGGTGAGGATTTTTGCGGCAACAAAGCGGTCGTCATACGAGGCCATGATGGCAGTCCGACAGCGGTCTACTCCAGCGGGGTAGAGCAGATTAATGTTGTCGCTTACGAAGAATATTTTTTTCGCCTGGATCCCATGAATCACTGTCGCGCTTCAAATAGTCCCATCAGAATGAGCGATACAGTGCCACGCAAGAGTTTTGAATCATCGGAATTTTATAACGATTTTTTCAAACCGATGGAGTCTTACCACTCGTTGTCATTGATGAGAAAGATCGGTGATAAAGACACACTCGAATTCGCTATAAGTCGCGATAGAAAATCACCTGACTTTCGCAATTCAGATAAATGGCGTCTTAAATATATTGCAGCGATATTAACTGCGCGTATTGGTGCGATGGAAGCGCGTAAGAACATTGATTCTGACTATCGTGAAGACAAGCTTGAGAGACTGATGACTCTGTCAGAGCGAGAGCTCGAAATATTTTTGCATATTTCTGCAGGTAATTCGCTGCTCGATTTTAAAGAAAAAAACCAAATTTCAATACACACGGCTCGAACACTGATTAAATCGGTGCGTAGTAAGCTGGAAGTAGAGAGTCAGTTGGAGTTGGTGAAAATTGCCCGGATAATTTCCTAGTGGATATTTTTTGGTAGATAAATGGCCTCATTCCCAAGGGATTTCTGACTGCACGCTGAACGATACCGGTGTGATTTTTATTAATTGACGGTGGGTCACAGTCCATTCCCCTTCCATCAGGATACTTCGCTGATTCTGGTTGTC
>CAZNOB010000132.1:1537-14801 GCA_964574535.1 uncultured Granulosicoccaceae bacterium
GGTGGGTCACAGTCCATTCCCCTTCCATCAGGATACTTCGCTGATTCTGGTTGTCCTAGTTAGCGTCCATCCGGAAACAAGCGCTACTGCGAACACTGAATGCACGCGATCTTTCACCGACTTCATCTAGTTATTTAAAGTAACTAAACGCCCACATGTAGTCGGTAAAATCTCACGCACCACAGTGATACTCGCTACGCCCCTTTTTCAGGATGAGCACTGGTTAGAGTAATATTGTTCCGACGGATGCTAATCCAGGACTAAATGAGACATCTGCTATGAAGACAAACCTTCTAAAACCAACTTTGCCGCTGCTTGGTATTTTGGCCTTACTCGCTGGTTGCACGACAGTCGCTACTGTTCCGCAAGACAGTCAAACGGGTGCGTCGCAAGTATCCGATGTGAGCGAACAGCCCGAGCTTCACCAGGACGCCGAAGTCACGTGGGGTGGTACTGTAGTCAGTGTCGAAAATCGTTCAGACGAAACGTGGATTGAAATCATTGAGCGGCCATTACGCAAAGACGGTTTACCTGATATCAGAGAAAATTCTCACGGGCGTTTTCTGGCAGTTGTGCCTGGATTTCTGGATCCTCTCGATTACAGCAATGGCCGGGCGATCACTGTTACCGGTGCGATTGATGGCAAAGAAACTCGAAAAATCTCGGCAGCGGACTATACCTATCCGGTAGTGGCTGTGGCGGATCACCGACTGTGGTCAGCAGCGCAGACTAGATCAAACAGACATCGTTATAGCAGCCGAATACGCTATCCCTACGGTTATTATAATTACCCGTATCGTAGTCGTGTGAGTATCAGTTTTGGACACTACTTTGGACATGGCTTTGGTTTTTCGCGAGGACACAGGCACGGTATTCGCGGTGTCCGACATGGACGTTTTGGTTTTGGCAGAAGTAGCCGGGGGCATAAAGGTGGCCGCTTTGTTTCGGGTCGGACCAGGTTTTAGAATCAGGCGAATTTGATTTGTTTAATGAAAGCATCTGACAGCGGTGTTGCTGTCCGGCTGGCATTTAAATAGCCATGCTATTCACCGCGCGGGAAGCGCTGGTTTTCTTCGACGTCATTCAGGTCCATGTGATTACGCATGAATCGTTCAGATGCTTTTTGCAGTGGCTGATAATCCCACGGGTAATATTCGCCGTTGCGCAGAGCCTCGTAGACCACCCAGCGGCGTGCCTGAGAACGCCTGACTTCCTCGTCAAAGCGGTTTAGATCCCATCGGGCATCAGCCATAGCCCGCAGCGCGGTAAGCGCTTTTGTATGGGCCGGATCATCGACAAGGTTTGTCAGTTCGTGCGGGTCGTCCGCCAGGTTGAACAACATATCGGGGTCCAGGGCGCAGCGGACATATTTGTAGTCACCTTCACGCAGTGCCACCACTGGTGCATAAGAAGCCTCTGCGGCGTATTCAATGGCAACGGGTCCGCGTGTCTTTTTTTGGTTGGCAATGCCGATCAGGCTTTCACCTTCAGTCCATGGTGCGACTTCGTCCATGCTGACTCCGGCCAGATCGGCCAGTGTCGGGCAGACGTCAATTGTTGATGCAGGTGCTTCGACAATGCCTGGTTTGATGTTTGGTGCACAGATCATCAGTGGTACACGAGCGGAGCCTTCAAACATGCTCATCTTGAACCACAGTCCGCGTTCGCCCAGCATATCGCCGTGATCAGAAACGAACATGATTGCCGCTTCTTGCCGGGTACTTTCAAGCACATCGAGAATTTCACCTACCTTATCGTCGAGATAAGATATGTTTGCGAAATAGGCCCGACGGGATCTGCAAATAGATTCTGTTGTGATGTCGAAGCTGCGCCAGTCGTTTGCATCAAAGATACGCTTTGAATGTGCGTCGTGGTCATCGTAATCCATTGCCGGAACGTCGGGCAGCAGGTGTTCGCAATCCTCGTAGAGATCCCAGTACTTTCTGCGGGCTACGTAGGGGTCATGGGGATGAGTAAAGCTGACCGTCAAGCACCATGGCCGATTATCGTGCCCTCGTGCCAGATCATAAAGTTTCGCGCAAGCTTTAAACGCGACCTCGTCATCGTATTCCATCTGGTTGGAAATCTCGGCAATACCGGCGCCGGTGACCGAGCCCATGTTGTGATACCACCAGTCAATTCGTTCACCGGGTTTGCGATAATCAGGAGTCCAGCCGAAATCCGCAGGATAAATATCTGTGGTTAAACGATCTTCAAAACCGTGCAATTGATCGGGTCCGACGAAGTGCATCTTGCCTGACATGCAGGTGTAATAGCCTGCGCGGCGCAGATGATGAGCATAAGTGGGCAGGTCTGAAGAAAATTCGGCGGCGTTGTCATATACGCCGGTGATCGATGGAAGCTGTCCGGACATGAAGCTGGCGCGACCGGGCGCGCAGAGTGGGGACGCCGTGTAGCAATTGGCAAAACGTGCCGATTTTTTGGCCAGTTTTTTTAGGTTTGGCGCATGCAGCCAGTCAGCGGGGCCATCAGGAAACAATGTGCCGTTCAACTGGTCAACCATCAGGATTAGAATATTCATTTCGAGGCTTTCGGGATACTCGGGACTTTTTCCAAACCGCGGGGTTTCATTATAATTGTTGTGGTCGGTCAGCAGGCAAGTGGTTCAGCCATTAAAAAGTCCGCTGATACCCGTGTAGTGTTAAGGCTTAAACATCTTAAGTGAGTCTGATGAGCAAAGGGAATCACATTTCAGGAAAGTTCAAGATAACATTGAAGCACGGCAATCTACTAGAGATCATCGTATCTTTATTTGACCGTCACTGCGTGAGCTCGGCACTTGGCCCGATATAGCGTTGCAGATCTTGATAAGGTGGCAGCATTAGCTGCGAACTACGTCTTGCTGCGAACCAAACGTCAAATTCGCATGGGTAAGGGTTGACCTTTACACCTCTCAAGCGGACATCACTTGTAGTGGTAGGGCTATCCCAGCGCTTCACGTTTTCTATCAAAAGCGCCACAGTAAACCTTAGTGGCCATGAACCGTCAGGCGCAGTACCAGATACTCAAGGGTGGCAAGGGGGTCTCAAGGTTCTATAACGCGCATCAATAACGCATTGTGCTAAGTGAAAGAGCAGGGTTCAGATGCATTTTGTTGTGACTATCCTGGCTTGAGGATAAGAAACACACCTGACCCCTTTTGTCCCTTTGCTATTCACTTACATGATGAATTATGTAAGTGAACCCTGGTGTTGCTCCGCTAATTAAGCTGGTGTCATATGGTAGAAGCACAGCTTGTTGCCATCCAGATCGTACACGTACGAACCGTAGAAAAAAGAAACTCGCTGGCCTGGTTCTCCACCATCAGTCGCACCCAGTTCGATTGCCTTGTTGTACAGGGCTTGTGCGCCTTCCGGTGATCCACCCGGGATCGCAACCATTTGGCCGTTACCACAGGTTTGGTCACCCTCGTCTGCCGGCGTACATATTGCCAGCATGGCGCCACCGGCATCGGTACCGTAGAATTTAATGCGATCAAGCCCCATCAATTGCTTGCCGCCGACTAACGCTAAGAGCTCGTCGTAGAAGGCCAGTGCTTTGTCGAGATTTTTGGTGCCGAGAGTAGCGTATCCAATCATTGTGTTTCCCTGGTTTAGGTTTTGAGTGTGAAGGTGCCGCGGTGAAATACACCGCGGCGGAATCTATTTAAGTTAGGTGAATATATCATACCTACTGGTAGATAGGTAAAATATTTAAAAGTTCAACGAAATGAAGCAACATTGCAGAAGCCCCGCCACCTTTATGGGTTCTTGCTGTTGTACCTCAGGGTCTGTTGTTATACCGGTAGATCTTTATAGGGGTCGAATTCTTCCATACTTCCAACACTCTTCAGTCTCGCCAGGCGCAAACAGGATTATAAATCCATTGCGGTGGTACAGTGCGCTTGATAGGCTGTCTCCATGGGCAATTCATGGATGAACCATGGAGCTATTGTCGACATCAGGAAGAATACAATGCTGGCTAAATGGCAGAAGGTTAGTATCGCATCAGTAGTGACTTGCGGTGTGCTTTTGGGTGTGACTCAGGTGCAGGGCACTGGCCTGACGTCATGGAAATCCGGGTTAAACCACGACCGGATCATCCAGATTCAAAATGAAGGCGGCACGCGCGAGGCAGTAGACGGCGTTGAAATCGCGTACTTTAGTAATTCATCTTTTCAGGTGACTTCGCCACGTGGCATTTCTATTATTGTTGATCCCTGGCGCAATGATCCGTCGGGAGCCTGGGGGCTTTGGTATCACGTAGAATATCCGGCGGCAGAGGTGGATATTGGTATGTCAACTCATGCCCACTTTGACCACGATGCTTTGGACAAGATCGACGCAAACATGCTGCTTGACAGAATGGGTGGATCGTTTGAGCTGGGTGATGTGAAGATCACAGGCCTTGCAGACAAACATCAGTGTGTCGCACCGGGTTTGGTGCCCTGGACAGAAGCGGTTAAGCAGTTCGAAGGTCGTGATGATCCTTGTGTAGATAATTTCCGCCACATGGATAACACGATGTACCTCATCGAAACCGGTGGTATGCGTTTGCTTATGTGGGGAGACAATCGTCCTGAACCTACCGCAGAAATAAAAGCGCAAATCGGTGATATCGATGTGGTTTTTGTTCCGGTAGATGGCTCAAAACATATTCTCGACTACGAGCAGGCCGACAATGTTTTAGCAATGACTAACGCCAAAATTGCTATTCCTCATCATTACCTGGTGCCTGAAACTACGTACTACACCTCAACATTGCTACCTGCGACCGAGTGGGCTGAAACCCACGAAAACACAATTCTGGACTCTCCATCGATAACGCTGACCAAAGCAGACCTCGAAGGAAAACAGGGCCACGTGTATTACTTCGGATCGCACAATATGGTTACCGCAGAGAAGTAAAAAAATAGATTTTCAACAGTCTGTTGGATGACACTGAATTTGCAATCTATTGATCACTGATGAAATCAATCTCGGGCGACGCAATGTCGCCCGATGTGGTTGGCAGCGTTACGTCCTTTTGTTATTTCTGTTGCTGGGTATCACAGCGCCCGCCGCGGCACATTTTAAGCTCAACCTGAATATTCGCGTAATGCACATTGAGCACGTCGATGATGGTGTCGATGTATTTTTGCGCCTGCCCATGCCATATCTGGTTGCTGACCGGGTTGGCTCAGAGCAACAGGATGGAAGCCGTCTGCCGGCACCGTTCACCACAAATAAGGTGATTAGCGGTGAGTTAATGCATTACGTTGATTTTAACGCCATTGACGCTGATCCGCTGGGGCTCGGTGAGATTGCTGCTCAGGGTCACTCAATTGAGGCAAAAGGGCAGCAACTGCAAGCAAAGGTAAACGCAGTATCGTTGTTCACCGGGCTATCACAGCCACCTTTCAGTACACTCACAGAAGCAAAAACAGCGTTTGCAAAACACGCCACGCAAATAATTGAGCCCGCTCCGTTTGCGGGTGATGTTGTGGTCGATGTGTGGCTGCAATATCGGGGGATAGATGCAGTATCGAGTTACCGGGTTTCAAGTAGTCTAGATCCTGGTATACCGGGTCAGGAAGACACGGCTAATTTGATTGTTGATTATGCTGACACCCCACCCGAGATATTCCGTATAAAGGGATTAATTGATCAGCCGGTTGAAATTTCAAACTCCACATGGGCCGCTGCCTATACGTTTGTAGTGGAAGGAGTGCACCATATCCTTAGTGGATACGATCATTTGTTATTTGTTGTCTGCCTGGTGCTTGGTGCAGCGGCACTACCGGCTTTGATCTGGCGGGTCAGTGGATTCACTATCGGGCATATGCTAACGCTGACCGCTGGCTTTTGGGGATATGTGCCTAATTTCCCGTGGTTTGTTCCACTGGTTGAAACCGGCATTGCTATATCTATTGTCATAGCGGCGGTATATGCACTTGGCAGCAATAAAGCACACAGCAAGGGAATTCTGATCACGGTACTCATTGGCATGCTTCATGGGTTGGGGTTCTCTTTTGTGTTACGTGAAATACTCAGTGTTAACTCTCCTGATTTATGGTTGAGTTTATTATCTTTTAATGTTGGTGTGGAGATCGGTCAGCTGGCAGTTGTGGTGCTGTTTTGGCCACTACTGTATCTGGTAGGGCGGAAGTTCCCGGAGGCTGTTTCACCGGTTAAGTGGGCAATAGCGTTGCCTTGTATCGGGATTGCTGCATTCTGGAGCGGGCAGCGTGGTTTGGAATTTCTGAATGCCCTTGTTGGTTAGGACGCCCCTGCCGGGGGCCTTCATTTTGAAAGAAGACCAAAAACGGAAGCAAAAATTTTTTTTGCGACTACTCAGCCCTGCAGGTGCCTGCGGCATTTTGAGAGCGATCGCGGAAGTGGGTCGCGCAAACAGCCATCCATGGCGCGCCGACCTACTTCCACGATCACTCTCAAAACTGATTTAGCGCGGGTAGATCAAGAGCGAAGAGCAAACGCTTTGCGTTTTTCGTTTGTTTATCGTATTTGCTGGACGGCTTCGTATGTTGCCGAAAATATCTAGACATTAAAAATTAAGACTCTTAATGCAGTTGTTAGAATGAACTTTCACGCCTTGGCAAGCGCAATCCTCTGCAGCAAAAATTAAAAATATTTTCGGCCTGCGCGCTGTGCTAAAGCAAGCCACTCGCCAGGTGTAATCCCTGATGGGTTGTGCGGGAAGTTCGGTAACAAACTTTTCATAGTGACAGCCGTCAGAGCAAGGCAGAAAAATGCAGGCATAGCAGGGCTGTGTCGAATTTTTCTAACGCTGCTATGGCGACTGCCACGAAGATAAAGTGTTATCGAACTTTCCAAACAACCCATTAGCCTGGATTATTCATATGGCGACAAGTAAATATTAGTGAACTGCTATGTATACACTTCCAAACAATTTTTTTGGCACCACACTCAACATAGCAGTGTGTCTATTCGACGCCAGAAGAAAATCTGGCGTCACATCTCGCCTCCTCGGCACGTGGCGGGCCACGTTTCGCAGACGAGTGGCCGACCTGCTTAGCCAGATTTCCTCTGGACGCCCCATGCTGACTGAAATTGGGCTCATGAATTATCCAGGCTAGGGACGATGAGCAGCCTCACTCAGCACCTGGTCCAATTCTGTATGCTCTCCATTAATTGCAGAGATATTATGGTTGGTTGATACAGCCCAGCCGTTGTCCCATTTGGCGGTGTAGGATGCGAATCTGTACTCAATGCCATTGATGTCGGTATGCCATTTACCGTCGTGCCAGAAGTTAATACCACCGTTGCGTCCATTTCTGAAGAATATACCCATGCCGTAGTTGACCCCGCCGGTAAAGCTGTGATGAGGGTAAAGCTCTGGATTCTGGTCCAACACTTTATTGTTGGCAAAATAGGTGTCGATGAATTTAAGGTAGGAGACGGCGGAAGTTTTCCAGCCGCCCCATGATGACATTATTCGCCAGTCCGGGTTTAATGCTGCATCTTCGATTCCAATCGATCTGAAAACCAGTTCATTGCAGGCTTGTTCATAGGTTTGATTTGTGATTGTGCTGATAACATTTCCCAGCATGGCGTAGTTCGCATTGTTGTATGCAAAACCTTCACCCTCCGGTGCGATTTGCCCTGCATCCATTTCTTGTTCTGCGATCCACTGTAAGTGTTCTTTGTCCAGGTCAGGAAATGAATTTGGCCGTTGGGTGATATCTGACCGATAGCCCGATGTATGTGTAAGTAGTGAGCCGATTGAAACATCGCTGTTTAATTGCGGTGCGAGTACCTGCAACTTTGAATCGAATGACAACTTACCTTCACTGGCAAGTTTTGCGATACAAATACCCGTAACAGCCTTGGTTAAGCTGGCGACAGGGGCTGGCGAATTTGCAGTACGTGCTGCCCCTTGTTGAGCGACTAACTGACCGTTGTATGAAATCGCGATGCTGGCTTCACTGATATTATGTTTTTCAACCCACTGTATCCATTGCTTTACAATATCTGTGGCCCGCTTAGTGGTGATGTCTGACTGATCGGCATAGACGTTGTTCGTGTATACCCCCAGGACTACAAATACTAGAAAATATCCAAGAGCAGTAGTGCGATGCATATTGTAGTTTCCGTCCTTTTACAGTATTCGACAATCCAGCCCGGCGCTGACAGGAACAAACTTTAATTAATTCCTGTTGTTTATTATGCCGCTACAAAACTCTTTTCGAGAGGGGATGGAAAATATCGGCGATTGGTTTGCGATCCAGTATATGCGATTTCCCCGAGCCATATCAGTTTGTGTTTAAGTGACCGCTTGGTCTTACAGAGAGTGCCTGCTTAATCCGGATGGCTTGTTTTAACTGGAATTCACTTACTTGTTTTCCTGAGTGATCGTGGAGGAGGGGCGGGTAACAGAGGACGGAATTCTGAGGACAGACATAGAAGTACCTGTCAGTCTGCTTTCAGCCTTCCGTCTTCTGAACGGGCTGAGCAGTCGCAACACGATTTTTGATTACTTTGAAAAGTGGCTCCGCTTGAAGGGCATTTTTAGTCTTCCTGGATTCAGAACGCCGGACCTCGGCAGGAATACCTGCTCTCCGGTGCGAATCTTCCAGAGTAGGATTTTTACTCCCAATTGTACAAATTAAACATCCAGATGTATGAATTGCTCAATTTGTTATGAGCAGCTCTGGAGCGACTGGTCAGGCATGTTAATAGAGTCAAGGCCTGGACAGATTCAGATAGATTTGCAGATGAACAAAAAGCCGGGTAAATTCTTGTTCTGACCGGCCACTCCACTGCTATTCTTATAATATCAATCTACGTGGCCTATGGCCTCTTTTGCCCCATTGTCGCTGCCTGAGCTGCAGCTCTGGTGATGCGTTCGTTGACGCTCTCCAGATTGTTGTCAGGGGCTAATAAATTACGGAATAAATCAATGCCCGAAACACCGACCGGTTATGACGTTTTGCACAATGCTGTGCTCAATAAATCAACTGCTTTTACTCGCGAGGAACGTGCAGCTCTGGGACTGCGTGGCTTGTTGCCCTACCAGATAAACGAGCCCGAGACGCAGGAAATTCGCACCCTTGAGAATATTCGCCGGAAAGGGTACGACATCGAGCGTTACATCTTTCTAATTAGTTTGCTCGAGCGTAATCAGACGCTTTTTTTCAGAACGCTGATCAACAACATTGAAGAGTTAATGCCCCTGATATATACGCCAACAGTAGGGCAGGCATGCAAGGAATTTGCACATATATTTCGGCGGCCACACGGGTTTTACATTACGCCTGAGGATCGAGGTTCGATCCGGGAAGTGCTTGATAACTGGCCTGAGGATGATGTTCGGATTATCGTTGTGACGGACGGCGAGCGGATTCTGGGGCTGGGTGATCTTGGCGCCAGTGGCATGGGAATACCCGTTGGTAAGCTGTCGCTCTATGTGGCGGGTGCCGGAATTCACCCCCATGAGTGTTTGCCGGTAATGCTTGATGTGGGTACCAATAATCAGGAACTGCTTGATGATCCTCTTTATCTTGGCTACCCGCACAAGCGAATCACTGGTGATAGTTACGATGAATTGGTAGAAGAATTCGTCAGTGCAGTATTTGATCGATATCCGCGCGCGCTGCTGCAATTTGAAGACTTTCTGACCCCTAACGCCTATCGGCTTCTGGATACCTATCGCGAGAGGGTGCTGTGTTTTAACGACGATATTCAAGGCACTGCTGCAGTGGCTTTGGCGGGTGTGCAGGCCGCGCTGAGAGTTACCGGAAACCAGTTTGGCGATTTACGAATCATGTTTCTCGGCGCCGGTTCTGCGGCCACTGGCATCGGTGACCTGATTGTTGCAGCACTCGTAGAGGCGGGGCTTGATGTCGAGGAGGCCCGTCAACGATTGTGGTTTAACAACCTCAACGGCCTGGTGGTGAAGGGCAGAGATGATCTGATGCCACACAATTTGCCCTATGCTCATGAACATGACCAGCTCGGGTTTGTTGACGCTATCAATACCATTAAACCCCACGTTTTGATTGGTGCTACCGGTGCACCGGGCACGTTTACCCGTGAAGTGATTGAGGCAATGAGTGCTGTCAATGACAGACCAGTGATCTTCGCTTTGTCGAACCCGACATCAAAAGCAGAATGTACAGCGCAGCAGGCGTACGAGTGGAGCAATGGAAAGGCGATCTTTGCCAGCGGCAGCCCGTTTGATGCTGTTGAGCATGCGGGTAAAACGCACCGTCCGGGGCAGGGTAACAATGCTTACATTTTTCCGGGTATTGGCCTGGGTGCTATTGCGTGTCAGGCGCGATCTATTTCCGACGAAATGTTTCTGGCCTCCGCTGCGGCGCTGGCTGCAGAGGTGTCGGAAGCTGATCTGGCCAATGGCACACTCTATCCACCGTTGTCTTCAATACGATCAGTATCGCTGCGCATTGCGGTGGCGCTTGCAGCCAAAGCCTGGGAGCAGGGGCTGGCCGGTATCGATAAACCGGACGATCTGGAAGCACATGTTTCACAGATGATGTATTCGCCCGAATATCCTGATATGACGAGCTAGATTAGCCTCAGTGCCAGGCGCGTTGCGGCAACACTGACTGATCAGATTTGTGTGTTTCGCGATAGTATGTGCGCCTGGCGGCTTATGGCCCCTTCAACAAAACTATTGAAGGGCCCGCTAAGTTTAGACATTTCAAACTGCTGAGACTAAAAAGGTTTCTCTCTATGCAGTGTCTTGCGTTACGGTGAATAGCTTAAGCCATCTGCAACTCGAACCAATATTAAAAATGAAGATCGCAAGATCTACACGAGATCGCGTGGCACAGAATCTTTAATCGACTTTTCGAAAAACGGTTTATCGTTTAGCCAGCTTACAAGTTTCGCTTCGAAATAGAAGTTGGATGCGTCACTGTGTAATTTGCTGGTAATACTGGTCTTCCACATTGCATTTTGCCGACCACCAGTCTGTTCCAGACTGAAAGTAACATTAGCCGAGAGTGGATCATCCGGATGTATACGCCAGTCTTCCTTCAATGTCTCGCCTGAAATCAAAGCGTGGTCCGGGTCTTTGTTTTCGCCGGCATCACAGAGAATCGACGTGGTGACAATACCGCTTGCCTGATCGGTTGTTGTGCTGCGTTGATAAGATGACGATCTTAGCTCTTCAGGTTGCCAGTGGGCAGACCCTTGTGGTGGTTCAAAGCTGATTTCGTCTTTGCTGTTGCCTGCCGGCCTGACAGGAAATACTAATTTCCCGGCGCTAAGTACAAGGCTGGTGTTAGTCGGTGAAGGCCAGATAGTTGGCCAATAGGCATTAGATAAAGCAATGCGTAGCTTGTGGCCTTTCGGTATACGGTAGGCTATCTGATCAAGTGTTATCTTAAAGTCTATCTGTTGGTGCGGCAGCAATGCACTCGGATGCTCGTGTGAATGAATATGCGTGAGGTTCATCATGCCATAGGTTATAAGTGCAGACTGACCATCCGGTCTGACATCAAGTAGCCTGACGGTGACATGGGCATTGAGGCTGTCCGGCGTCAATGACAATATAACTACCGGCGCGCCGACAATATCGTAGCTTTCTTTCAGGGCGTCGCCTGTAAAGCAGGCGGATCTTGAATCGTCGTATGATTGTTCGTCTGGTAACTCGTCGCCAAACATAGAAGGAAAGTACTTGCCACTTGCGCCGCCGCAGTCCTGAGGTGAGTTGATCACTACTTCAAGTTCGGAAGCGGTAGTGGAAATTCGGTTATCTTGACTCAGGTGTAATTCTACGAATTTAATATTGTTTGACGGCCACGAATCTTCAGCGATCCAGTGGCCAGCGCGTGAATCGAGCCATCGTTTAGGTGCGACGCTATCCATTAGATACAGTCGGTAGGCAGGTTCTTGTTCGATCTGATTGTCTATGCCCTTGAGGTATTTGTCCCACCAGCGTTTGCATTCCTGCAAAAAATCGATAGCAGGCCCCGGTGCCGCATAGTGTGGATACTTGTGTATCCACGGGCCGACAATGCCCTTTACAGGAGCATCAAGGTTTTTAAGCAGATGCGCTATCGTGTTTCGATATCCATCGTGCCAGCCTCCAACTGTGAGTACTGCCGCTTTAATTCTAGAGTAGTCTTCACAGACTGAACCGTGTTTCCAGTAGTCATCGCGATGCTGGTGTCTTAACCAGATTGATAAATCGAATTGAAGGTTGTCAAGACGTTGTTGCCAGAGCTGTAGCCATTTGTTTTCACCGACCAGCATTGGATCGGGTGGTCGTGATGAGTAAGACAACATGGTAGATGCCCAGCCGAAGTTCTCACCCAGCAAACAGCCACCTTTATAGTGTATGTCATCGGCATACCGGTCCACGGTAGAGCAAACTGTAACCACGGCTTTTAATGCTTCAGGTTGCATACTGGCGACTTGCAAACCATTAAACCCGCCCCACGAAATACCAATCATGCCGACGTTTCCATTGCACCATGGCTGGCTTGCAGCCCATTCTATTATTTCTACAGCGTCGGATAGTTCCTGCGGACTGTATTCATCAATCATCAACCCTTCGCTTTCGCCGTTACCGCGTATATCGGTGCGAATACACACGTAGCCGTGACCAGCAAACCACGGATGGGTGAACTGATCACGAACAATTGTGCCGTCGCGCTTGCGATACGGCAGGTGTTCGAGGATAACCGGCATCGGTTCCTGTTCTGCATTGGCGGGCATCCAGACACGAGCAGAAAGTCGACATCCATCAGACATCGTAATGCCCATGTCAGGATACTCAATGACTTCGTACGGGAACTCAGTAACTATTCTCATCGGTGGTCCAGTGGTTGCTCATCACGGCAACTTCTAAATCTTACCTAACAAAAGTTATAAGCATCCGACTTTCGCACTTTTTTCAGTTATTTTTGCTTTGCTCTACCTTCGTTTAATCTGTTTTGAGAATGATCATGGAAGAGGGTCGTCGCGTCCGGTAATCCGTGCGGTAGAAGTAAACCCTGGTGTTGCCATAAAATTCCGGTCCGGAACCGCTGCGCTGCCTCTATAACAGCATCTCTAGCTGCATCTAAGGCGCTGCGCTCACTTTTTCTGAATCTCACTTAGAATGACCAGGCTCAATCCAGTAAAAACTCCGTGCAGCGCCTTATATTCTGCTCTATGTGCTTCTGAACTCTAAATTTTATGCAACACCGGGGTTTATGTAGCGAGAACGTGATATGGCGAGGGTCTTTTCAAAAATGAAGGCCCCCGGCAGGGATGTCCTGTTAGCTGCGCGAAAG
>CAZNOB010000133.1:0-5908 GCA_964574535.1 uncultured Granulosicoccaceae bacterium
CCGCAGGCACCCGAAGGGCTGAATTGTCGCAACACGACTTTTGGTTACTTTTCGTGGTTTGAAAAATGACTCGCCTGAAGGGCATGCCGCTCTAGTTCTTCTCAAAAATGCCCCCCCGGCAAGAATGTCTCACAAGCGCAAAGCACACCACCGCAATCCGCACCAATCACTATAACTGCTCACTAACCATTCTTTCACGCCAGGCAACAAACACCCCTGCTGCCGCAATAATCAAAAGTCCCAGTGCCGTCGTCAGACCAGGGATATCACCAAAAATAATCACCCCCCATGCGCTGGCAAACAACAGATAACTATAATCAAACGGCGCCAAAAAAGAAGAGTCAGCACTCTGATAAGCTTTGCTCAAGCATACATTTCCAATGGTATTAAGCACCGAACTACTAAATATAATAATAAGAACCAGCGGAATCAGCTGTTCATTGACGGTTAGTAAAAAGGGGTAGTCATTCCGCAGCGCATCCGTCACAGGCAGCAATGGAATTAACATGATACCCAGCAGACCGGCTGCGGCAATAGTAACGTTAGCCCCCAATACCAAAGCCAGCGGCAACTCATCGCGACATAACTTTCGCGTAGTCACCACAAAAAGCGCATAGAAAAAGCCTGCTCCCACTGGCATCAGGGCCACCGGACTATATTGCTCCGAGCCAGGCTGCAACACCAGCACTGTACCGACAAAGCCCGCCACAATCGCAATAATTCTTCGAGGCCCTACTGACTCACCTGCTATCGCCCCGAACAGCCCCACAAACAATGGAAAGGTATACAGGCCACCCGCCATCTGTGCCAGTGAAAGAAAAGGTGCACCACCAAAGAAAAAGGTTAGTGCAGCCACCTGAAACATCGAACGCATAAATACAACACCCACACGTTTAGGCCTTAGCGACAGCCCGGCCATCAGCCTCCGGGAAAGCAACCATACCAGCGCAATGTTCACCACAGCACGAATCGACTGAAGCTGCCAAAGTGTGGTTTGGCTACTGGCGATCTTGATCAATGCATCCTGAAGTGACAGACACAACAACCCACACAACATGACAGTCACCGCCAGCCGTGGCATATCATGACTGGAATGTTGAAACAAATGATTAAGCATAATAGTTCGGGCTAACCAACTTTCATTAATACAGCACCCACCAGAGTGACAACGGTAGCAATCACTTTAACCAGGGTTAGTTTTTCACCCAGCACCATTACACCCAGCAATAACGCAAATATGGTACTGGTCTCCCGTAATGCAGTTACCAGCGGGATCGGTGCTTGTGTAAAAGCCCATACTACAATGGCATAAGCGACAAACGATCCGCCACCGGCAATCAATACCAGCTTGATGTCGCGCATTGACTCTATCACCGCCGCCGGCTTTTTAAACCATAGAATCGGTATAAACGTTAGCGCACTGAAAATACAAACCAGTGAAAAAAAAGCGACCGGAGCACCAGCGTACTCACCGGCGACTCTTGCTCCCAGACCGTCTGCAATCGAATAACCGGCAATAAAACACCCGGTGCCCACGGCCAGCAACGTGGACTGGCGACTGGTTGCCGTTATCGGCTGGGCAAATATCAGGGTCAGAATTCCAGACACCACAATCACCACACCCGCTAACTGACCGACTTCCAGCACCACCCCCAGGAAGGTGATTGAAATTATCGTGACCAGCATCGGCCCTACCCCGCGCGCAATAGGATAGACATGGCTCAGATCACCCACACTGTAGGCAAAGATTAAAAAAAGCATATACCCGGTATGAATAAATCCACTCACCAGCACATACGGAAAGCTCTCACTGGATGGAAACGGCAGTATCAGCAATGCCAGTACCGAAAGCAGCACATGGCCAACCACCACCGAAGCAATGCTGACCCATTTATCACTACTACCTTTAACCAGTGTATTCCATCCCGCATGAATACCCGCGGCCAGCAGTACAGCAAAAAAGACGGCTAGTGACATAAATTTTTAGCGCTTGTTATAGACAAAACTTTCAATGAGCCAGCTCTGGATATGATCAAGACAATGAACCACAGTTAAGTTCTACAAGCTCACCATAGAAATGAAGCACTTTTATCAATCGGCTCATTATCATAGTCTGCGTGCCCCGGTACACTAAATCCGCCCGGCCGCTTCACACAGACTGGTCAGCTTGGCCTTTGCCAGTGAACGATCCAGTAACCCAAGACCACAATCCGGCGCTGCTATCAGGCGATCTGCATCGATATGCATCAGGGCCTGCCTTAAACGCTGCTCTATTTCATCGGCAGTTTCAATTCGGCTCTGCGCAATTGCGACCACCCCCAGAATAGCCACCGTGTCGGTCAGCGCTTCCAGCAACTTCAAATCATTGGGCCGATGTGCATCTTCGAAAGACACTGCATTGATCGACGAGTAATCCACTGCACTGACCAGATCGACATAAGCTTTAGGATCAGCCTTGGGGTAATCGGGGTTGTCGATTCGATCAGGATACCCGCAACACATATGCACCGTGCGAGTCACCATCTTTGAACAGCGGTGAAACGCGCGTTCCAGATCTTCAAAGCCATGACTCAGCGCTTCTTCAGGCCGGCGTGCAAATAAAGGTTCGTCAATCTGAATATGCCGGCAACCCGCATCGGCCAGGGCCAGCACTTCGACGTTAAGTGCATTGGCGATATCTGCCCCGAGTGCCGCCGGATCATGATAATAGTCATCTGCATTCGTATCAGACACCGTCATGGGGCCTGGCATGGTCACTTTTACAGGTCGGTCCGTGAACTGCTGAGCGCGCTTCCACTCTTTTGTCATAAACAATTTACGTGGAGAGATCGGACCGACAATGGTTGGGAGTTCTGCGGTATAAGCACCATTGCGCAACGCCCTGGTGGTGAGCTTGTCGAAATCAAAACCGTTTAGGTGACGGCAATGATAATGAATATAATTTTCACGCGGGATCTCACCATCAGTGGGAATATCAATACCCGCACTTATCTGATCCGCCAGCGCTTGTTCAACACCCCTGGTAATTAATGACTCGGCATCATCACCCAGCTTATCCATCGCAGCACGCCAATGCTTGGTCGGGTCGGCGACATCAGGTCCGGCAGGTAAATTAAACCAGTCTGGCAGTTGTACAAAATCGGGTTTCGGGTAAGCCCCGATACAGGTGGTCCGAATAGGCATAAGCTGGATTACCAGGCAAGCGGCTAAAAAATATCAGTGTACTCGCCTGACAGTCACAACGCGTTACCTGCGCGCCACGCTTTCATCTTTCGGACGACCCGTTATCGGTAAAAGGCATCACCGCAGCAAGATAATATCAGACACAATAGTTCACCAGATTTATAAATAAATCGTTTTCTACCCACCGAACCCTGTCTTGCCTGATGGCCTAAACCCACTACATTCCAAAAAACCCAAACACCATTTACTTATATTTTTCAATACGTTAAAGATTTTTTACAGCAACTCTTCAACCCTCTGTTCAACACTACACCCTTCTCAGTCCATCAATAAAACGATTTCTTGACAAAACCTTTTGTCATGACATAATTTAGTTATTGTCATGACACATAAATTGCATTGGCAAGTTCAAATGAAATAATTCGGAGTAGGGAAAATGAGTCAAAATATCCAAAACATCGCGACAGCGACTTTCAGAAAACTTAGCCTCGCAACTGCCGTGTCTTCCTGCCTGGTGCTCGCCGCGTGCGGCAGCGGTACTGACCCACAGGCATTACTATCAAATGATCCGAATTCTATTGTGTCCGATGTTTCAGTCAGAGTGGATCTGCCGGCTCGAATCGTCGCACTAAACGAACCCATGATTGTACAAGGCACCGTCAGTGGACAAACAAGCAACCTGACGACCAGCAATGATCAGGAGTTTCGCGGTGACTACAACCTGCCATTTAATATTGAACACACCATTCACTTATCGGTAAGACGCCAAAGTGACAACCTGCTACTGGGCACTGCAGAACAAAAAGTGCTGGCGTCCAATACATCTGTACCAGTGTACTTTCCAGAAACTATGATCAATGTGAACATTGACTCTGATGGCGACGGTTTCAGCAACATACAGGAACTGGAAGACGGCTCTGATCCCTCCGGTCGCAATGGCGACTACGACGGCGATGGCACTCCCGATTCAGTCGATACTGACGACGACAATGACGGAGTTCCCGACAGCAGCGATCTGTTTCCGTATAACGCTAATGAGTCTGTAGACACAGATCTCGACGGTACCGGCAACAATAGCGACCCGGACGATGACAACGATGGCGTAGACGACAACCTTGATCGCTTCCCGCGTGACCCTTCAGAGTCTGTTGACACTGACGGTGATGGCATTGGTAACAACGCAGACCCCGATGACGACAACGACGGCATCAGCGATGACAACGATATCAATCCACTGGATGCACAAAGCGCCTTCGACACCGATGGTGATGGCATTGGCGACGCAGTCGACACCGATGATGATAACGATGGCGTTAATGACATCAACGACCGATTCCCGCTTGATGACTCAGAAAGCCTGGACACCGACTCAGACGGCATCGGCAACAATGAAGATACCGACGATGATAACGACGACACCCATGATCTGGCCGATCCACAGCCGCTGAACCCCAACATCACTGGTCGCGAAGACTCCGATGGCGATGGTGTACCGGACATCGAAGATGCCTTCCCGCTGGACCGATTCGAATTTAACGATCTGGACGGCGACGGTATCGGGAACAACGCAGACAACGACGACAACGGCAATGGCATTCCAGATACACAGGAAGACGCATTAGTGGTCATCCCCAGGGTTAATCAGGCACCCACTATTGATGGTGTATTTGGCTGGTCTGAATGGAGAAACGCAGTTCGCTGTGACAGTAAAGGAAACTATATTGGTATAGGACACCTGTTGATTGACGCTAACGGCGATGAAGCAGAGCAAAACAGCTGGAACTCTTCAAACTGGCGCGCCATGCATGATGGCCAGTACCTGTACATTCTGGTGACCGTTTACAACGAACCCTTCTATGAGCGCTTCAATGAGTCGACAGATGCCTGGCAGGACGACTCTGTAGAAATTTATATTGACGCCGGTAATGAAGCAGCGCAGACCTACGACAACAATGATTTCCAAAAGGTGTTCACCTTCGCCGGCAACTCAGACGCAGGCAGCGACTCAGCCAGTCGAATGCGAACTCTTTTTCGCACCAGTATGGCCACAGACACCAGCGCACAAGACCGGTCAATCTACGAGATACGCATTGACATGAACTCCATCGGCTTACCTATCGGCAGCAGATTCGGGGTGGATGTCCATATTAATGACGACGACGACGGTGGCGACCGCGATACCAAATGGGCCTGGTATGCACCAAACGGTGATGACTCCTCCTGGTTAAACCCCTCACTTTTTGGCCAGGCCATACTGGCACCGGGGGCCGTCAATATTGACTAATTAGTATTCTCCGTTGGTGAACCTTGGGGGGGCGTATTTCGCCCCCTTTTTTTATGCAGCACAATACTGTGAACACAACGCAGCTTTGCTACGATACTGATTTCTGTCGAGCATATACCCAATGACCCCTGCCCCTGTTAAAGCAACCGTAGAATTTTCGGACCTTGAAAAGCTGGACATCCGTGTTGGCGAGATTACAGAAGTCAATGAAGTACCGGATTCAAAGAAGCTGATGCAGCTGATTGTGGACTTTGGTGATCATACAAGATCGATTGTTGCCGGTATAAAACAGGAACGTGAAAACCCTGCAGAGATTAAAGGATCCCAGGCGCTGTTTATTCTTAACCTGCCAGCTAAGAAAATGGCCGGAGTTGAGTCACAGGGGATGTTGTTTGATATTGGCTATGCGGATGGTGTTAACCCTTGTTTGTCAGTGCCGGA
>CAZNOB010000133.1:6008-14643 GCA_964574535.1 uncultured Granulosicoccaceae bacterium
TGTTGTTTGATATTGGCTATGCGGATGGTGTTAACCCTTGTTTGTCAGTGCCGGAGAAGAAGGTACCTAATGGGTGTCGGGCTGGGTAGAGGTTTGGGGTTGGTTGGCAACATCGTTAACCCGGTTATAATTCATTGATAGAAAGCCTGAATACATGTACTTGCTCGCTCTACCAGAGCGCCCCCTCCTACCGATTCTTCTTGCGAGCCTTTTTGGTCGCTTTGCGCTTTTTCTTTTTTTCCCGACTATCAACCGGCTTACCCCTGGTAGCTTGTCCGGAACCTATAGACGGCATACCGGATGGAGCGAACGACAGCCCGGGCGGCAAGGAACCGGCGTTGAAATCCGGTAGCATGCCACTGGTAATCGCTGCCTTGCCAGGGCCGAAGCCGCTATCGTCAGACAATGCGGCTTCTAGTCTGCTTATGGCATTGCCTTCGAATACCGCCAGACAATGGTCGGCCTGCGGCAACGCATACTGACGTTTCAGAAAACGGTAGAACATTCGGCACTCTTCAATGATCTCCCCGGCCTGGCCGGGTGATACCACTACCTTATGCGGTATGATCTCGAATATAATCTCTTCCAGAGAACCGGCCTGCAATGTGGCTATGGTTGCACTTTGATAAGCAAATGCAAGATCCAAAAGCGGTGTTACTATTGATGGTCCGCCAGTGAGTTTTCTCCCCTCCGGTGATTTAAAAAACAGATCCTGCAGTTTTTCGCAAAGTTCCCCGTGGACATCAAGGTCTGGTTCATCTGCTGTATGTGCCAGCCCGGCAAGTTGAATCATTGTCGAATCGGCTGGATCCTTCGATGCGTAGCCTTGCTCAAACGGATACGGTGCGCCTATCTCAACAGCTATCGGAGCACCGTTACACTCTACGGTGGTTTTCTTGCAGAAAGCATTTCCGCCATTCCATGCCTGAATCAGTTTACCGCGACTTTTCAGCACCACCGGCAGTGCCCGACTCAAGGCTTCGAACAGTACGATGTCCTCGGCTGCCAACGGACGCAGGACATTGTCGGTATCGGGAGTAAACAGAACGGGATAGCTTGATGTATTTACCACCTGCCAGCCGTGCTCGGCAACTTCCTTGCGAATCTCGGCGGACACTTCAGCCCCTTCATCAAAGTTTAATGCTGCATGTGGCGGGGTATCGCAATCCAGACCGCGACACATGCGATCACTGGCAATGTGATACTGGCAGTAATGCTGAATACTGTCATAAAGGATGATGCCGAAGCTCTCACCCATCTGGCCAATCACTGACAGCACGGCATCGCGCAGGCCGAGTGTTTCAATAGTTACACTTAACAGACAGGCGTCGTGTGGAACGCGCTCCCACGGCGCACTGCGGTAAAGCGCGGCCGCAGCGTCAAAGAACGAGGATATGTGTTCTGCACTGAGACCCGTGGATAGATAAGTATTGGAGGCGTCGCCGGGCGGCAGCATACTATGGATGCTATTAACCGCTTGATCAAGCATTGGTGTATCGCCGTACTCAATAGTGATACCGGGCACTCTCGACTCCAGAAAGTCAGCCAGGTCGCGGTCGTTGATGGTGATATGTTTCGGGCGTTGCGGTTTACCTGTCATCGGTGAGTGCAGTGCCTGCTGCAGGGTAGCAAGCGCCACTTGCTGCAGATCACTCTGCGGCTGGCAAATGTCGGTTGCCACGATCACACCATCGGCATCAAGCCAAAGAATACCGAGGGGCCGATAGGCTTGTTTGTCGTCAGACACGTAGGCAGGGATCTTGACCACGCCGCCGGACCAGCGGCCTTTGCCGGCCGACTGCCGGGCGGCGTTCGGCAGCACAGACACGTTAGACGGCTGTTGTGAGTTTTCATGTTCGAAGAAATCGCCAGTGATCGAGCTATCAATTCGACACAGCTCGGGGGCAACATTCCAGCGCTGTCCGTCATCGGTCACGAGGCTGAGTGTCTTTTTGTTCAGACGCGCAACGGTGGCGTCGACGCGCCCACCCTGCTTATCGTGAAAGTACACGGCATCGCCAACTACAAACGCAGCCATGCTTTGAGCCTTGTTTACTGCTCGAATAACCTTGATGCGCTCTAAGATTAGATGATTGCATGTCACCAGCTCTTGTTCGTCGAGCTCGCTGATCATTGTCTTAAACGCTTGCAGATCAATCAGGCTATCGTTGTCGTCCAACAGGGTCTCCCAATACGAAAACCCGATCTTACAGACTTGATAGAATCTATACCATGCCTTTCCCCGAAGGACGGTACCGGGGAAACACCTCCGGGTGGCTATGCAGAATTGAAATTCGTCTCGAGGATAATATCCAGAATCAGAAATTTGCTAACAATGCTACTTGCAATAAGTACCCTACTGATTTCCAGCCCGTTGCTGTGGTGTGACCGACGCTGATGGCTTGTTGCCCTTGTCTCCCCAGGGACGAGCCTCGGATCGCCTTTCTTCCGGAACCTTGCGTGTGGACTCAATAGCGGACGGGTAGCCAGGTGCGGCGGCAATCGATACTGCGTTGGTTTTGAAAAAGCCGACCATCTCATTTAGGTTACTGGCCTGCTCACCCATCGCAGATGATGCATTTGCAGCTTCTTCTACCAGCGTGGTGTTTTGTTGAGTGACTTCGTCGATCTGGGCGATCGCACGGTTAACCTGGGCTATGCCGTCACTTTGCTCCTGCGACGCACTGGCAATGTCGGCAATGATTTCGCTAACTTGTTTCACTGACCCGACTATTTCTTCCAGCGTCCGACCAGATTCATCAACCAGTCTGGAACCCTCTTCCACTTTCATAACGCTGTCCTGTATGAGCCCTTTAATTTCATTTGCAGCAGTTGCAGAACGCCCGGCCAGGTTACGTACCTCACTGGCAACAACAGCGAACCCACGGCCTTGTTCTCCGGCTCTGGCGGCCTCGACCGCTGCGTTTAGTGCAAGCAGGTTAGTTTGAAACGCGATCTCATCGATAACACCTATGATTGCCGCAATTTTGTTCGAAGAGTCTGTGATTTCAGTCATCGCTGATACCGCCTTGCTCAGTACGTCCCCGCCTTCTTCGGCTTGTTTTCGTGTACCGCTGGCGAGCTTGCTGGCCTCCAGTGCATTTTGAGCGTTTTGACTCACTGTTGAAGTCATCTCTTTCATGCTCGAAGCCGTTTTTTCAAGATTCGAAGACTGTTGTTCGGTTCTGCTTGAAAGGTTCGCATTGCCCATGGCGATTTCTTCAGACCCCGCTAGCACAGCGTGAGCGTTGTTAGTAATGCTCCCGACAACCTCGGTGAGTTTTTCTATAGTCGCATTCACATCGTCCTTCAGCCTGGCGAAGTCCCCTTCATAGTCACCCTGAACCGAATGCGTAAGATCACCGTTCGACAGAGCATTAATTGCTTTGGCAGTGTCATTGATGACCTGGTCGCTGGCATTCACCATTTCATTAACACCGCTACTCAGGCGCGCAAAAAAACCATCTTTGCCATTAAGATCTATTCGATGCCCCAACTCACCAGATTTGGCATTATTTACTATGTGCTGGATCTCCTCTTCGGTTGCGACTTCCTGTGTGCGGTCGATCCACTCGATCACAGTACCAAGACGGTTGTTGGTGTCACCCCAAATTGGATTGGCTACAATTTTAATGTGCAGCTTACCAATGACTATTACCGCAGAGTGCGTTGACGTCAGGTTACTGATTACCGACGATAGATTGTTGGCATATTGATGAAAACAATCCAGCGTATTGCCAGGCAGATTTGCACTGTCAAATCCCGGGTTAACGCCTTTCATATCGCCGCTGATCGATGAAAGCAGACCCTTTAGCGCAGGGTTTACATAGATAATCCTGCTATCCGCATCAGTAATCATCAATGACACGCTGCTGTTTTCCAGAGCCTGTTTTATGCGGCCGTTTTCCTGCGACACAATTTGATCTTTTTCGATACGGCTGCGCAGGTTCTCACGCATCGTAATCATGGCTTTCAGAACACCGTCTGCACGGCTTTCATCGGCATCAAGGTTGTAGTCCAGGTTACCATCCGCGATTGCTTCGGCTGTTCGACGCAAATGAGAAGGCTCTGAACCCAGTTGCTGATAAAGCCCTCTGAGTGCAAAAAAAGTGCTCGCACCCAGCACTGTTGCCAGCACCAGTATGACGAGTGAACCGATCGCAATTTCTTCTTGTAACGTTAAAACAGATTCGGATATCGACTGACCACTGGTTTCTATGACCAGGCCTAGTTTTTCACCCAATACTTTTAAGCCATCTATAGCGGCGCTGTCATCAACTTTAATGACCTTGTCAATATCACCAATGGTTTTACCGTTGGCTACAAGCGACTCAGCGGTATCAGTGGCATTTTGATAAGCAAGTATATTGCTCGCAATCGCCTGTAGTGCTTTGCGCTCATCGCTGTCGATTGGTAAAGCCAAATACTGTTCAACGACGTTTGAGGCAAATGCAGCTTTGTCGCGAATTTTCTTCAACCTGGGTGCATCGTGGCGAATGACATAGTTTTTAAACTGATGAATCATTCCTCCAAAGCCCAGTGTAGCGTGAAGATCGTGGTACAGGGCGTTCTTCTGTGATGGGCCACTTTTTTCGAAATCGAGCCAAATATTAGAAATAACGTTGGCTTCTCGATAGCCCAGATAGCTGGTGGTGACCGCCACTGTCGAAATGATGATGAACCCGGCACATATTCCAGCAATGATATGAGTCAGGCGAAAACGTTTAAAAAAATTACTCACTACTCTTCCTTGAACTTTCCAAAATGCTCACATCCTGTTAAGCATATAACGCCAACTGACAAGTAAACGAAATACTTTGCAGTGGGACCATAGGTGACGGTTATACTACTGTTATCGGTATCCGATGCATAAGCTGTAGACAACTAAAACTACCTCGATTGCGCAAATAGCGGGCCAGCGCCAGTTCGCGCTCTAATTATGGCATCTGTATTCGGGCTAGTCAGGCCAGCTAGAACGTCACTTATACCCCTTCCGATCAAGCGATTAGAATTAGTGAGGCACCCTATCTTCGGAATTCCCCTGACAGGGAAGATCTTCAGTTGGATAAAATTTAATTTATTACGTAAAGTGGCTGACCAACTTAAAAGTTGCCTCGGAGAGTTGATATTCTGAATCATGAAGTAAATCGTGCAGCTTACCATGGCAGGCATATTGATGGGCCTTTGTATCAGATGGGGGTTGAGCCAGGTACAACAGATTTGACGGTTTTTTGCGTGAGCGTGGTTTGTAAGTTAGCAGGGAGGACTGCTTGATACAGTATCAAGCTTGGTCATTTACATTGACAAACATCGTAATATGCAGTTTTACAAAGACGGTAATCCTAATATTTCTCATGCGTATAAGTAATTTCTCTTGTTTGAAAGCCAGGGTTTTTCCTAAAGCAACTTTCTAAATTTTCTGAGTCAGCTGCGATATTGGTTAGCTGTGGTTGTGGTTTTAGCTCAGGTTAGGGTTTTACACTGCTTGTCAGGCAGCGATTGTAGTGCCCGGGGATATTCTTGGTTCAGAGACTAAATCTATGGCTATGCGATCTACTTGCTGGAACTACGTCCTATCGGTTATTGTATGTTTTTGTTAATTAATGGATATTTTTTCCTGATACTTGACTTCTACTGAAATCACTTTGCCGGGGATTACCTAAATTAGATATGTATGGTTATACAGTATTATAAATAGTTGAATGAAAATTTCGATAATTGCAAGGTTTTTTTGAGGATGGGGTGCCTGGGATGGATGAAATTAAGTTTGAATTGACTGTGGTTGTGGCGCTATGCGGGGTGAAATGTTTTATACAGGCGGCTTGTTGAAATGTATTATACGGGCGTCTTGTTGAATTTTTTATACAGGCGTCTGTATAAATCACTGTTATGTGAAAAATGTAGATCGAGGTAGAAATATGAATGTAAAGAAAATGATAGTTGTGCTGCTTTTGTGTGTAAGTAGTGCGGTATATGCGGATGCAGTGGATAAAGAGATTAGAGCGTTCGCGGTGCTGCAGCATCCTGATGATTCAAGAATGCAAGACTATGTGTATAAGCAGCAGATTACTGCTTATAAGTACATGAGTCGTGTAGAGGATCGGGCGGCTAAAGAATTTTCCACTCGCGAGTATCCTGATGACTACGCGCTGCAAAAATACACGTATGATAAGCAGGTTTCCGCAAAAAACTATATGGGTTCTGTCGATGATTTGGAGATAAAAGAATTCTCTGAAATGGAGTATCCTGAAGACTATACGCTACAGAAATATACTTACGATAAGCAGAGCTCGGCTAGGCGCTATATGTTAACAGTTGAGAGTGACGAGATTAAACAATTCTCCATCAGAGAATATCCATCGGACTATACTCTTCAAAAGTATACTTATGATAAACAGTTGTCGGCAAAGAAGTACATGGCCGCCGCAAAAAATATAGAGAACAAGGAAAAAGCGATGCGTGAGCATCCTGATGATTACACTCTACAAAAGTACATCTATGATCGGCTGACGTTTTGAGTAAGGCACATAACAACGCTGCAGAGCCGACAGTGTACGCGCTGTCGATTTGCATGAATGTTCGTCCCTCACATTTTATCATGCAAACCGCCATCGCATACACTGCGACTGAGCGCGGCGTTAGACGAAATAGAGGTAAGAACATATGCCACAACCCGGCTTAATATTTAGAGCATTGATTGCATCTCCTGGAGACTGCATTCAAGAACGAAAAATAATTCCAGAAGTGATACGTGCATGGAATGCAACCCATTCGATTGATCGGGCAGCAATTGTAGAGCCAGTGTTATGGGAGACGCATGCACGCCCTGAGTTGGGAGGCAGGCCTCAGCAAATAATAAACAACCAGCTAGTATCTAATTGTGATTTGCTTATTGGTGCTTTCTGGACGAAATTAGGTACTCCAACAGGAAAAGCCCCTTCAGGTACGGCAGAAGAAATTGAAGAGTTTCGAGCGAATGGAAAGCCTGTATTGCTATACTTTTCTTCTGTTCCTGTAGTGCCCGATAGTATCGATCCAGAACAATATAGTGCTCTAACTGACTATCGCGATGAGCTTGGGAAATCCGGTCTTTATTCTGGGTATAACACTATGCAAGAATTCAGAGAGCAGTTGCAGCAACATTTCTCTTCCCAAATGATCGAATTGCTTAAAAAGCATGACGTAGTTTCGGCTTCATCCATGCCGTTGTCAGCAGGTAGTGACCCTGCCAGTGCTGAAGACGAGCAGGAAGCCGCTCTACGGCAATTTGTTTCGGAGTATAAAGCCTTCGTAAGACGCTTTGAGAGTGAATGGATAGCAGAGCGTGATAGTGATCCAGTTAACACGGAGGAGGCCAAGTATATTTTAGCAAGCGCACAGGATGATGTTGTGCACTTTCAAAGTATGATTACCAATGATAGTTCTGGCCTAAGTGAAGAGATGTCCAAACAATTAATTATTCTCAAGCAACTAAAAAGACACCAAACTTACATAGATGGTGGTGTATCGTACAATCAGTTCTGGGAGACAGGTAACGAGTGCCTTAATAAATTGAAAGATATTGCTACCGAATACATGGCCATAGAAGGCGCCTAACAAGGGCATGTAAGCCGACAATTTACGCGATATTTTTGTTGTGGTCTCGCTGTCGCTCAACTGTACCACAACAAAAACACCGCATAAATTGCGGTTAATGCCGGCATTAAGCAGTAATAGAGGGTTTAAAGTGAGTTATATAATTTGGGCTGCTGTCATTTTGTTCGTGTTATTCCTTTTGGGCGGGAAAAAAAAGAAAAGCCCCCGGAAGAAGTCGACAAGGAATAAGCGAAATTCTAGTGAAGTTCCAAAGCAAGCTGACGCGTCTGACGCAAAAGAGATAGCAAGCAGGGTTGGCTCTGTTGCTCAACTTCGCGCACTTGAGGAAAGGTATGAAAAGGCCTTAGAGCGTACATATGAAGCCGACGGCGAGCGAGCTCAAGTGAATGCGGTGCGGAAAGCAGCTATGCTAGAAAAAGCATATGAACTAGCGTCAGATCGAGCCTATCTTTGGCAGTTTGTTCCAGATCTAGAACTTAGTACCCCGTCAGTGTATTTGCTGAATTCTCACAAGGTATTTCCATTAAAAAAGATCGAAGAAGCCAAGGCCACTCTGATATCGGATGATAACTATTGGTATGAACTTGACGACCCTGAAGATGCTGAGGAGCCTGATCCATTTCTAAGTTCGCTTATAAAATTTAGAAAAGTGGTTGAGTCCGAAGATGAGGTAAATATTCAGATTAGAAAAATAAATGAAATATGTGAGAACGATGTATTGTTTTCTGAAGAGTATTTTAACGCTGAAGAGCGTTTGACGGCCGGGGAGCAATGGTTTGCTGATGTTCTTGCTGAAGACGGCTTGCCTAATGCTTACGAGTTATATTTGGAAGGTTTCAATTCCCCATCTAAATGTTTAGAGATCGATATCGTAGATTACTCAAAAAGAAAGGGAATTGGCCCTAAAAGTGTCGCGCAACTCGAAGCGTACCAGGCGAAAGTAGAAGCTCGCATTAAAAATGCTTAACGAATAAGATAGATCGCCCGAAGCGGCGATCTTATCCAGTTGTTGTACAAGCCCGGTGTCAATATTTACATA
>CAZNOB010000134.1:0-7540 GCA_964574535.1 uncultured Granulosicoccaceae bacterium
GGGCACTTAGCCGACGTATAGTCTGTCACCTGCCTTCCCTCCACTACCCTCCGTTACTGGCACTCAGCAGGCGGCAAGTATGTTCCCCGCCTACCGTACACAATGATCCGCAACTCTGACTCTTTCTTTAGCGCCTCCGGAACCACGCACATTTAAAAACCAGCTATTTTTTCGCCGTAGCCATCATTTGAGCGATTGATTGTGCGAGACTTTCCAATGATGATTGGTCAGGTAAAGTGACTGTCAGTTTGGGGCGCCCCTGATCGTCTGTTTCTATGCACTGCTCGAAACGTTGCAACAGATCCTTTGTCAGCGTCTCAGTTTCAGCACTCTGCGTTGTCGCAGGTAACATCTTACCGATAAAATCAAAAGCGGCGCCCATCAGCTGACCGCCTGCAAGGCTAATCTGCTCGCGCTGCGCTACTACGGCAGCTTGTTGCTCTGTTTCCCGCTTTTGCGATTCATCAACGGAGGCTTCCGGCTTCGCGCCCAATAGTACTTCCAGCCGCTTTTTGAGCTCCTCCATACCGGAGACCAGATCAACCTGATCGATCTCGGAATCCAGATCAAGAGCGGCACTGGATAATTCGTGTTTGGCAGCGAGTGTTGCTAAAAGATTTTCCTCGATAGTGCCGGTAGTCACCAGTATATAAACCTGTACCGGTCGCTTTTGACCCATTCGATGCACTCGACCAATACGCTGTTCAAGGATTGCCGGATTCCATGGCAGATCAACATTAACAATCGTGTTGGCAAACTGCAGGTTTAAGCCAGTGGAACCGGCATTGGTGGCAAGAAAAAAACAGCACTTATCATCTTCTTCAAACTGCTTTACCAGTGCACCGCGCTTTTGCTGTGGCACACTGCCATCTAAACGCACATATCCGATTCCGTGAGCTTTTAACTGGGTTTCAATCAGACCCAGCATGGTGGTCCATTCAGAAAATAAAACGCACTTACAATCATCTTCACTACCAAGGCGTGCCAGCAAATCGTCAGTGATATCAAGTTTGCTGGAATACCCCGGAGTTTGTTTATCAACCAGTACTGTACTGTCCGCTGACATACGGCACATCAATAGCGCTTTCTGCAGACGCAATAGATCCATTTCAGTGATAAACCGCTTACTCACAATGCTGCTAACAATTCGCATGTGAGATCCGTGGATGTCCTCCTGCTCTTGAGTTGGCGTTATGCGAATAATTTCAGTACTGCGCGGTGGAAGTTCCTTGAGTACTGAGGCGCGGGTGCGCCTGAGCAATACAGGCTTGAGTTTTTCACGCAGTTGAGCAAGGTTGCGATAGCCGAGAACTTTACCGCGCTCATCGACCACTCTGTGTTTGTTATAAAACTGAAAGCCTGGTCCCAGGCGGCGTTCATCAATGAACTCAATCACGCTGTAGAGTTCGTCAATGCGGTTTTCCATTGGTGTGCCTGATAACACCAGCGCGAACGTAGAGCGCAGTGTTTTTATCAGCTGGGAAGTTTTAGCCTCCCAGTTCTTGATACGTTGTCCCTCATCCAGGATGATCAGATCCCAGTGGTTTCGTTCAATGTGGTTTACATCACGGAGCACTTGTTCATAGTTGCATATCGTAAAAAAAGCATTGTTGGAATAATGCTCTGCACGTTCTTCTGCCTTACCGACCACTACCTGACAGTCACGATCACTGAAGCGTAAAATTTCGCTGCGCCACTGGGATTTTAAAGACGCCGGACACACCACCAGCACTCTGCTGATACCGGCCAACTGCGCCAGCATCTCGGCGGTGCCGATGCCCTGAATAGTCTTTCCCAATCCCATGTCATCCGCCAGTATCGAGCGACCTGCTGCTGCGGCAAACAGCACGCCTTCAAACTGATACGGAAGCAACTTCGTTTTTAACAATGAACTGCGTAGCGGGTGATTTTCGGGTGCGGCCTGAATGTCTGCAATTTTTGTTTGTAGTTGCTCGTGCAGAGACCTGCTTTGTATATACTCCTCTGCATCAGGATAGATGGTTACCGGCACTTCCTGTTTTTCAAGCCGGGCTACCAACCGCACAAGCTTACGTAAGTCGGTTATCGGTTTTCCCATCAATGGCTTTAACAGTTTAACTGTGCTGCTGTCCAGATTGTCTGGTGCACGCAACTGTAGAGACAATGGTTCGGCGTAATCCAGATAGACGATTATCTGTTTTAACTTAAAAGGCCGGTTAAGTTGCTGGCGAGTGAATTTTTTTTGAATTTTTCGTTGTACGTTAATTATATGCTTGCAGGTACCCAACGTATTCTTTCGAAAATCAGGGCACGAGCAGTAGGAATCGCCATGGTCCATGCTGCGTAATGCGACGCGGTAGGTTTTGCCGGAGGCCTTGCTGCTGACCTGGTAGTCGGTCCAGGGTGTGCGAGTATCGGCAGAACGCACTCGCATTTTTTCTTTTTCTGCGCGTGTCGTACGGGCAGCTAATTCATGTTCGATCAGTTCCTCATCTGTTGCCTCAATCGGCAGGTTTTCTGTCTCCGGAGCCTGCGCCAGACCCAGTGCAACCTTCTCTTCCAGAATCAGTGAAAACGCCGCCCCGATATGTGTACATGGGCCGCTACAATCGGAACATTTAAATTGCAACTGTCGCTTTGCACGTTTGCTCGACTGGATGATGACTCGTGCGGTATCTGGCAGAGCGAATCGCAGACTGAACCGGCGCTGGTCCAGCTGTACCTGGCTACTTATGTCGAAATCATATTTTGAGCCACCGATGATCAGCCGCGAACCCTCCGGACCCAATAACTTGCAGGCATCCTGGTAGTTCAGGTATGCCAGTCTATCTAACAGCGTAAGGTCCGATTCTTTTTTAGTGGTCATTGGCGTCTGGCATTCATTAATTCTGTTTTTTGATTCGCTTGCGACGTGGGTTCCCTCTTCATAGCTCAAGCGGGCGGATTCTGTCCTCACTGATTCTCGTCAAACCGGCAATAATTGATTCTCGACACAAGGCTGTCGAAGTATATTGAGCACTGGTCCGTCGGTCTAGTGAGCAGTACTGGAAGTTCGGTAATAAACTTTTCTCAGCCACGGTCGTCACAGAGCAAGGCGAAAAAATGCAGGCATAGCAGGGCCTACGTCGAATCCAGGTTTATCAATGATGGCAACGCGGCTGCGGCGAAGACAAAGTGTTACCGAACTTTCCAAGCAGCTCACTAACAGGACAGAGACCGTCTGGTGAATAATACCGGGGTCTACCTGTCCTGATTACTACACTCCGACCTACTACGGGCGATCCGGGTAAACAGCAGATTCAGGATGTTTCAGGGGGAATTGTCGCTTCGATATCGTATTTACACAGACGTTCGACGTAAGAACATTAAAACCAGGCAGTACGCGAAATCACAAAGTAAAAACTGGGAACCGTGGTACCTCTAAAAACTCACTGCAAGGCAGTGCCGAAAGTCAGATTAAGCCGTCTCTTTCGACCGATAATCTGGCACGAATGCTTGATTGACGCGTCCGGGTTAAGTGTCTTGCCAGGTAAGAAACGCACTGAACAGTTGCTGCTGAGTATTTAGGCCGAGCTTCGCATAGGCATTCTTGCGATGGGTTTTAACCGTTGGTATAGCGATTTTTAGTGTCCGGCTTATCGAAAGACTGGAATGGCCTTTTAAAACCATTTGCACGATTTGCGCTTCACGTGGCGTAAGAATATCAGCAGCAAAATCTTGCAATCGTCGCTGTGTTTTGACTGAATAATCACTATCAACCGATTGTCGAGCCCAAACTTGTCGAAATGCAGTCGCAAATAGCGGGTAGAACGGTTTCAGCCTTGCTATCTGAACCGATGTAAAACCACCTTCCGTTGACGGCCTCGCGAGGCTGATCTCACCCATAGCACCGTTGGGTAGGTCAACGGTTAACGCGAGCTCCTGCAAACCACTGGGCCAGCCCGGTGTGCGATAGCCAATCTCTTCTTCAAGGTCAGGCAGTACACCGGCAGCACCGGCAACCGGGCTCCAGTTATCGGGTGCCAGATCAGCCATCCGATAAAGCCCCGGTGCCAAACCATCCAGATATGCGTTATACAGAGGGTTTAGCAAATAAGTACTCTTCACATAGTTCTGCACTGCCTCTTTGGCGCCAGCTCCAGTGTAAGTATCTGAAAGATAGACAGGCTGCTGACCTTTGCGATTGACCACAGAGAAAGCAGCAGAAAAAGGGATCAGCTGCTGTGCTGTTGCGATGATCTCCAGCATGTTGCCTCGACCTTCAATCACAGCAGAAAGTGCGTGATTAATCGCTTCTATTTTGGCACCTTCGTAATTCACTCTGGTCACTCTTTGAAATAGCTGAAGCGCGATCAAAAGTCTCGCTGTATCATCCTTTGGGACGATGGCGCTAATTGATCGATACCGGGATACTACGACGTTAAAAAAGGGCCACAGAAACAATGACCTTATCGCCGATAATATTGGATGCCGATGCAGTTGACCAATTATTGCCGAAGCTTGACGTATTAGATGAAATGCGCCGGCTGTTTATTGATCTTGCTCAATCTCAGGCTGTGCAACCGCCCCAGTCTTTAACCCTACTACCGGGCGATAAAGGCGATTTTATTACATACATCGGTGCTATGAACAGCGCGAAGGCCTTTGGTGCCAAGTTGTCACCCTACCTTGTCAGTGATAGCAAGCCGGTGATCACAGCCTGGACGATCCTTATGTCGCTTGAGACCGGGCAGCCGCTGTGCCTGTGTGATTCCGGTCGACTAACAACCGAGCGCACCGCCGCTACCACCGCCCTGGCAGTCGACCTGCTGGCGAGCAAAGACGCCTGCCGTTTAGCTATCATCGGATCGGGTTCAGTAGCTAAAGCCCATTGGGGCCATGTGCAAAAGATCCGCCCCTGGCAACAGGTAAAAGTGTATTCACCGAGCCTCGCAACCGATAAAGACAACCAGACGCAGTGGCAGGCAAACTGCCCCGATGCAACGTTTACCGACAGTGCTGACGATGCAGCAGGCAATGCTGATGTGGTCATGCTATGCACTTCATCCGGCACCCCGGTGCTTAGTGCTGGCGCAATAGCCCCACACGCGCTTGTCACATCGATAAGCACCAACGTACGGCATGCGCATGAAATTGCCCCGGAGTTCCTGAACACTGCACAGGTCTATTGCGACTACCGCGCAACCACACCTGACACCGCCGGTGAAATGGTACTCGCCACCCGCGACCATGGCTGGTCGGCAGCGTGTATCTGCGGGGATCTGGCCGAACTGTCTGCTGCTACCTGTGATCTACCCAAAGCTGCCAGCCCGGTGTTTTTCCGCTCTGTCGGTCTGGGACTGGAAGACATTGCAATTGCCGGTGCAATATACCGTGCCGCCTTATCCGAACGGAGTAAATAAACCATGCATATCGAACCATTTGGCGTCGAAATCTGGATGAATGAATGGGAAACCAAATGCGACTGGAATCTGGCTGAAACCTGCGTAGAGAGCCTGACGATCGCAGGCTTGCTGGAATTGACAGGCAAGACCGAGGCAAGCCTTACCGAGTTATTACCACTTAAAATGACCTATGGTGAGATCGAAGGGTCCGTTCGACTGCGCACAGCCATTGCCGGACTCTACGAAAAACAACAAATAGAAAACGTAGTAGTCACGCATGGAACCATTGGTGCCAATATGCTGATTCACAAAACACTGGTTGAAGCTGGCGATCGCGTGGTGACCGTCGTGCCAACCTATCAGCAGCACTATTCAATTCCAGCCAGTATCGGCGCTGAAGTGCAAAAACTAAAACTACGTGAGCAAAACAACTTCCTGCCTGATCTGGATGAGCTGCGCGCCATGGTAGTTGCCGGTACCCGACTAATTGCGATGACCAATCCCAATAACCCGACGGGCGCACTGATGGATCGTGCAATGCTTGAAGAAATCGTCACCATCGCCAGAGAAGCAGACGCATGGATTCTGTGTGACGAGGTCTATCGCGGCACCGATCAGCACGGCGATGGCATGACAGTCTCCATCGCCGACCTATACGAAAAAGGCATCAGTACCGCAGGCATGTCCAAGGCATTCGCACTTGCCGGTTTACGTCTTGGCTGGGTGGCGGGTCCATTTGAGCTGATTGAAAAAATCTCAATCCACCGCGACTACGATACGATTTCTGTCGGTATGATCGATGATCATTTCGCCACAATAGCACTTGAAAATCGTAACGACGTGCTGGCACGCAGCCAGGCGATAACGCGTGGCAACCTCGCCTTCCTTGAAGAATGGATATCGCGGGAACCACGCATAACATGGGTGAAACCACACTCCGGAACAGTGGCGCTTCTTAAATACGACCTGCCAATGAATTCCCGTGAATTCTGCACTACCTTGCTTAAAGAAACAGGCGTTATGTTCACGCCTGGTTCTGTACTGGATATGGAAGGCTATATCCGTATCGGCTACGCCAATAACCCTGATATTTTAAAGGAGGGACTGAGTCGGGTATCAGGATTTTTGTCAACAGGTGGGGACAAGCACTGATGAAAGCAACGTTGCCGTGGATAAAAACTCTACAAAATTTCATACAGTTAAACAGCAACTAAACCGCAGCATCGACACTGCGTACACCGCCACATTTTGTACTATGAACACGATAACCGTCAGACACCCTGCCAATTACCCGGCAAGCCGCTACCAGTATCAGACAAAAAGCCACGCACAGAAGTCACTTTGACTTCATAATCATGCCATGCCAATTCACGCCGCATTTCTAAAGTATTTTCTTGAAGTCTACCAATGTGGCTCTATCCGACTGGCTGCGCGCAAGCTTAATGTTTCATCTTCAGCGGTGAATCGTCAGATACTGAAGATCGAAGATGAACTGGGTACCTCACTTTTCAATCGATCAAGCAGCGGCATTCAGCCAACAGCTGCAGGTGAGTTACTGGCTTTGCATGTTCAACGCACACTGCAAGATGCCGAACAAACGTTTGCACAAATCGAAAAACTGACAAACGACAGCAGGCCGGTTATCAGGATTGTCGGTCAGGAATCTGTAATCGCCCGATTTCTGCCTCCGGCACTCGTTCAACTGCACGCTGATTACCCACAGATAAGTACGGTGTTTAAAGCGGCAAGTGGTATCCAGTTACAGGAATTGCTGCTCATGGACAATGCAGACATCGCACTGGCGTTTGATCTGCAACCCCATAAAGATATCGAGATCAGAAGTGTAACTACCCTGCCAGTTGGTGCGGTGATGACGCCAACACACCCGCTGGCAGTACGGGATGCAGTGTCGCTTATCGATTGCGTGCCGTTCCCGATTGTTCTGCCAGATCACTCGTGGCCCTTGCGTGAGCGCCTTGATAACGAAATTGAGAACGCAAAGCTGCAATTGAACATCATCACATCATCGAATTCAGTCGAGTTTCTCAACGCAATGGTCGATCAGGATCTGGGACTTGGATTTCAGACTGTTATCGGGATTGAGTCACAGGTTGATCAGGGAGTATTGGTACACATTCCATTAGTCGCATCGCAACCAGTGCTGCAGGAATTTGTAC
>CAZNOB010000134.1:7640-14565 GCA_964574535.1 uncultured Granulosicoccaceae bacterium
GTATTGGTACACATTCCATTAGTCGCATCGCAACCAGTGCTGCAGGAATTTGTACTATGCACACGAGCCAACAGTGCTCCATCCCCCATGATAGATCGGGTGCTATCCCTGTTGATGAGTAGATTGAAAGATTACTCAATACAGTAAGTCAGTCGAAAACACTCCATGGCGATGCCTTTATTGCATCACCTGCGCGTAATTCTGTTCTACCTCCAGAGTGATCAAATCGATTAAAATCGGTCACCCACCACAGTCCTGACCCTCCTTTAAGAGATCAAAAATGCAGCGACAAACAATGCACGCTTCTATGAGGGTCTTGCAGCATGCGGCTACATAGCCGGACACATGTCGGCTAAGGGCACAAGCGGCTACATTGCCTCTTTCCCAATTCCAGAAGTTGTCATGGGCATAAACGCATTTACCCTGGCAGCGCGACAGGTTAACCCTGTATTCAAAGCCAATGTGTTGTGGGTTTCCGGCATACCCCTATAATTATGTGTTGCGGCATCGTAAAACCTGCTGACCCACTAAGAAGCCATAATCAGTGAAGCACTGATCAGTGAAGCCATACACAATGAAGCCATGACCACGACCGCGTCCTCCACAACTGACCACCGCAGTACCATTCGGTTCCTGCTCAACATGAAACTCGTTGAGGTTTCTGGTGTCGAGCTCACGACCTCGGTGCTCACCTACCTTCGCAGCCAACAGTCTCTCAGCGGTACCAAAGAGGGATGCGCAGAGGGCGATTGTGGTGCGTGCACAGTCGTGGTTGCGAATCTTGTAAATGATCAATTGATTTCCAAAACCGTCAATGCCTGTATCCAGCTACTGCCTTCACTTGATGGAATGGCTGTGTTCACGGTTGAGTTTCTGCGCCAGGCCGATGGCGCTTTGCACCCTGCCCAGCAAGCGATGGTGGATTGCCACGGATCACAGTGCGGCTTTTGCACACCGGGCTTCGTGATGTCTTTGTGGCAGGTTTATAAGCAACATCAGGAAGCCGGCACACAAGCTAACGATGCACAGCTACGCACAGCGCTGACCGGAAACTTATGTCGATGCACTGGTTATCGTCCGATACTCGAGGCCGGACAACGCATGTTTCAATTGCCCGAGGTGAAATTTGATAACGCGACACTCATCAATAAACTACAAAAACTACGCCGCGATCACTCAATGGTGTATACGCATAAAAATGCCACTTTCTACGCCCCTCGGCAATTAGCAGAACTTAAACAGTTGCGCGCTGACCATCCGGCTGCCACTGTGCTGGCTGGTTGTACCGATATCGGTTTATGGGTCAACAAGCAACTTCGTGATCTTGGTGACATTATCTACATAGGTCAGGTTGATAAACTCAACACCATAGATATCGATGATACCCACATAAGGATAGGGGCCGGGGTGTCACTATCAAATGCATACCATGCGCTTGTACAGCACTACCCCCATACCGCTGAAATGCATGAGCGATTTGCATCACTGCCCATTAGAAACGCGGGCACGCTGGGAGGCAATATTGCCAACGCCTCTCCGATTGGTGATTCAATGCCGTGGTTGATTGCCGCCGGTACACGCATTGCGCTTGGCCACTCAACTGGTATGCGCACTCTTCAATTGCAGAATTACTACCTTGACTACATGCAAACGCAATTGCAACAGAACGAACTGCTCATCGCGATAGAAGTGCCGTTGCCACAGACATCTCAGGTATTGAGAACTTATAAAGTATCAAAGCGATTCGATTCAGACATCTCTGCAGTCTGTGGCGGCTTTTCTCTTACGCTTGATCAGCATCAAATTGTTGATGCAGTGATAGCGTTCGGCGGCATGGCTGCAATTCCCAGGCGCGCACCAGCCTGCGAACAGGCACTCATTGGACAGCAATGGACTGAAGAAACCGCTCGATTAGCGCAAGCGGCAGTACTCAAAGATTATCAGCCACTTAGTGATATGCGTGCCAGTGATCATAATCGACAGCAGCTAGCGCAAAATTTGATCTACCGTTTTTATCTTGAGACCCGACCTGAAAACCCGGTTGCGGTTGAACAACTAAGTGTGTTTGCACAGGTATGATTACTTTCATGCTAAGTAGTTTAAAAACAATAACAGTTCGCCTGCGCCAACTGTACATTGTTGAGCAAAACCATGAATAAATTACTTCCGCATGAGTCGGCTGAACTGCATGTGTCAGGTGAAGCAATTTATACCGATGATTTGCCAGAGTTAGCAGGCACTCTTCACTGCGCCCTGGGCCTAAGCCAGAGAGCCCACGCAAATATAGTTTCTATGGATTTTTCAGCGGTGTTGTCATCACCCGGTGTTATTCGGGTAATGACGGCGGCAGACATTCCCGGGCAAAACGACTGCGGACCGATAATTCATGATGACCCTATATTGGCCGACGGTCTGGTGCAATGCGTTGGACAACCGATCTTTGCAGTGATAGCAAATTCATACGATGCCGCCCGGCGTGCAGCACAACAAGCCACCATAGAATACAATGACCTGCCAGCAATACGAACACCCAAAGAAGCTTTGCTAAAGAAGTCCTTTGTTGTGCCCCCCATGCACCGCCAGGTGGGTGCGCCGGATGAGAAACTAAACACCGCACAGCACAGACTTAAAGGTGAAATGGATATTGGGGGACAGGAACAGTTCTATCTGGAAGGACAAATCTCCTACGCCATACCAAAAGAACGTGGCTGTATATATTTATATTGCTCAACACAACATCCTACAGAAATGCAACATCTTGTTGCTGAGGCACTGGCGCTTGCATCCAATCAGGTGACGGTAGAGGTTCGTCGTATGGGTGGCGGCTTTGGCGGCAAGGAATCACAGTCGGCCATGTTCGCCTGTATTGCGTCCATGGCGGCGCACAAGCTTCAACAACCGGTTAAATTACGCCTTGATCGAGACGACGATTTCATGGCTACAGGCAAGCGCCATTGCTTTTACTACGACTATGATATCGGCTATACCGACGAAGGTAGAATATCGGCGGCGAAGATCTCCATGGTATCGCGCGCAGGATATTCGACTGATCTGTCGCCGCCGGTAGCAACCCGCGCATTATGCCACTTTGACAACGCCTACTACCTGAGTGATGTCAGCATATCTGCCATGTGCGGGAAAACAAATACGCAATCCAATACTGCCTTTCGGGGGTTTGGTGGTCCGCAAGGTGCAATCGCGATTGAATACATCATTGATGATATCGCCCGCAATTTAGGTAAAGATCCGCTTGATGTTAGAAAGCTGAATTTCTACGGCATCAATGAGCGCAATACAACTCCCTACGATCAAGTGATCAATGACAATATCATTCACGAGTTAGTCGATGAGCTCGAGCAATCCAGTGACTATCGCCAACGCAAAGAAAATATTCGTGCGTTTAATCGACAAAGCCCTGTGCTGAAAAAGGGCATCGCTTTGACGCCAGTGAAATTTGGCATCTCGTTTAATGTGGTGCACTTTAATCAGGCTGGGGCACTGGTCCATATCTATACCGACGGTTCCATACTGGTGAATCACGGCGGCACTGAAATGGGCCAGGGCTTACATACCAAAGTGGCACAGGTTGTGGCCTATACATTGGGTGTTAGCAGCAACACAGTCAGTGCAACCGCAACTGTCACAGACAAAATTCCGAATACATCCGCAACAGCCGCGTCTACTGGTGCAGACTTGAACGGCAAGGCGGCAGAAGATGCTGCACTGCAAATTAAGTCCAGACTGGCAGCCTTTGCTGCAGAGCTTTTTGGCAGCAGCCCTGATGACGTTGAGTTTGCCAACGACACCGTCTGTGCCGGTGGACAATCTATCGCGTTTTCCGAATTAGTGCAGCAGGCGTATACCGCCAGAATTCAACTCTGGTCTGATGGCTTCTATGCTACCCCCGGACTAAGCTGGGACAGCGAAACACTCAGCGGAAACCCTTTCCACTACTTCGCCTATGGCGCTTCGGTGTCAGAGGTAGTCATTGATACATTAACCGGTGAATGGAAACTGCTGCAGGCAGATCTGCTGCATGATGTCGGCGACTCGATCAATGAAGCTATTGATATCGGCCAGGTAGAGGGTGGTTTTATACAAGGCCTGGGGTGGTTGACTCTGGAAGAGCTGCACTGGAACGACAGCGGCCGATTAATGACTCACGCGCCATCGACCTACAAGATACCTGCCGTCAATGACTGCCCGGTAAAATTTAATACGCGGTTGTTCAAAAACCAGAACCGTGCAGATACGATCATGCGATCCAAAGCAGCCGGTGAGCCGCCGTTATTACTGGCTTTTTCTGTTCTTTTCGCTATCCGCGATGCCATCGCAAGCCTGGGCGATTATCGAATTAACCCGCCACTCGAAGCACCGGCAACACCGGAGAAAATATTGTCTGCGGTGATGACGGTACAGCAACAGGCAGATTCCGCTCGTGCGTGAATTCTCCAGATCATCTGGAAAGGCAGACTGGCTGCAGGCACTTTGCGATCAGCCGTGCAATGCGTCTTGTGCCAGCGTGTTGATCACCGTTAAACAAACTCGTGGTTCGGCACCCAGAACAGCCGGCACCAAAATGCTGGTGATGGATCAACATTGTGTGGGGACCATCGGCGGCGGTCATCTGGAGTACCGCGCAATAAGCACTGCGCACAAGCTGCTAGCCGACGGCAACGCTTCTCCATGTTACATCGAAAAAATTCCACTGGGTGCATCGCTAGGACAATGCTGTGGCGGGATGGTCGAGCTCATGTACGAGCGTATTAACAATTCTGCAGCGCCCTGGATTCAGTCACTCAGGCAGTGTATTGCGTCAGGAACATCGGCGGTTATAGTCACCTCTATAAATCAGGAGCTGCACCATCAACAGGATATTTGCAAACTGATCGTCACCGAATCAGATTGCTATGGTGAACTGCCCGGTCTAAACCCGGCCCCTGAGCAGCAAGCTCCATCGGATGAAATCACAAATGTAATACGGTACGCTCGAGAGCTGTTAACGCATAACAAATCAGCAGTCCCGCATCAGCAAGATAATATTCTCTACGAGCTGACACGCCCCGAAGGTTTTCACTTAATGCTGTTCGGTGCCGGACATGTCGGGCAGGCAGTGGTTTCAGCGCTGCAGGCTCTCACTTGTCGAATAACCTGGATTGATAGTCGCGAAGATATCTTTCCAGTGTCGTTGCCAAACAACGTCACCATAGTCACTTGCGACGACCCGGAAGATGAAATCAATAACGCGCCACCCGGCACCCACGTGCTAATCATGACGCACAACCATCAACTGGATTTAGAAATCTGTGAGCGCGCATTGCAACACCCCACCGTTTCTTTTTGCGGTTTGATCGGATCTTCAAGCAAAAGCAGCCGATTCAGAAAAAGGCTGTTAGCCCGTGGCCTCAGCGACAAAGCGGTAAGTCGTCTGGTCTGTCCGATAGGTATAGACGGTATCAATGGCAAGGAACCTGAGGTAATCGCCATTGCTGTCGCGGCGCAGCTTCTACAAGCTGCGCAAAGTGAAGCGCTGGCTATCGAAGAACCACCAGCGCCGGCTATGGTTTTTAAGCAAATTAAAAAAACGAAAGAACACCTGTGAGTACATCTATCAATTCTACTGACACCCTCGCCTTCCGCGGCTCGATCCTGCACTGTGTAAGTGATCCATTCGATAACACAGATGATTCAGGCTGGCTCTATTTTGAAGACGGGCTGTTGCTGATTCGTGATGGCAAGGTTGAGCAGCTTGACCATACATACTCGCTTCTGCCACAGCTTTCTAATGATATACCTGTAGAAGATTATCGCGGCAAACTGATTGTACCGGGGTTTATTGATACGCATATTCATTATCCACAAACCGATATGATTGCATCTCACGGTGAACAACTGCTGGATTGGCTGGAAAAATACACGTTTCCAACCGAACGACGGTTTGCAGATTTCAACTATGCCAACGATGTCGCTGAGTTCTTTACAGATGAACTGATTCGAAATGGTACCACTTCGGCCCTGGTGCTAGGGACAGTACACCAGCATTCAATAGATGCCATCTTCAATAGTGCCTCACGCTATAACCTTAGACTGGTGGCAGGAAAAGTTCTGATGGATCGTAACTGCCCGGACGACCTGCGCGACTCTCCTGATATTGCTTATAACGAGAGCAAAGCACTGATCGAACGCTGGCATGGACAGTCGCGCCTCTCCTACGCTATTACACCCAGGTTTGCCCCGACATCAACCGAAGCGCAACTGGAAAAGGTCGGGCAACTTGCACAGGAACACCCGGACGTATTCATTCATACCCATGTTGCAGAAAACACCAGTGAAGTAGACTGGGTAAACCAACTGTTCCCGAAGAGTCGCAGTTACCTTGACGTCTATGATCAATTTGGTTTACTGCGAGACCGCACAGTGTTAGCTCACTGCCTTCATCTTGATAAGCAGGATCGAGCGCGGCTCGCAGCTAGTGGCGCTGCAATGTCTTTTTGCCCGACTTCTAACCTCTTTTTGGGCAGTGGCCTGTTTGATTTTTCTGCGGCGAAGGAATGTAAAGCACGTGTAGGCCTGGGTACTGATGTTGGCGCGGGCACCAGTTTCAATATGCTACAAACACTGGCAGAGGCATATAAAGTAGGACAACTGGCCGGGCGGCCCATGTCTGCACAAGAGCTTCTATACCTGGCGACTTTGGGTAGCGCGAAATCGCTTTACCTGGATGACAAAATTGGAAATTTTGAACAAAACAAAGAAGCCGATTTTGTGGTTTTAGACTGGGCAGCCACAGCGCTCATGAAGCGGCGCAGTGATGCAACTAATGATATTGCAGAAAAATTCTTTGCGATGGTTATGTTGGGTGATGACAGGGCTGTTTTTTCAACCTACATCATGGGCAACTGTGTTTATACACGGGATTAGAAGC
>CAZNOB010000135.1:0-14457 GCA_964574535.1 uncultured Granulosicoccaceae bacterium
GTGGAGTCGTCGGTGTCGCTGTCCGTGTCATCGGAACCGTCGGTGGAGTCGTCGGTATCAGTGTCATCGGAACCATCAGCGGAGTCGTCGGTGTCGCTGTCAGCGTCATCGGATCCATCAGTGGAGTCGTCAGTGCCGTCAGAGTCATCGGTGTCGCCGTCAGTATCATCGGACCCATCGTCGCCGCTGGTTGATCCTCCGCCGGCGGTGGTAACCACGACTCCGTCATCGTCGTCGTCATCACTCAGGACAACACCCAGTCCGACCAGGCCGCCGAGCACTAGCAGAGAGGTTGCGGCACCATCACCCAAAACGCCGGTGCCGGTATTGGCGAGTCCGTCATTCGTGTCGCCGAATTGCTCTCCGCCACACGCGCTTAAACCGAACGCAACCGTAATTGCGAGTGGTAGTAGTTTCTTTCTCATCGTGTATTTAGCCATGTTTGATTTGCTATTTTTCATAAGTCACTGCAAAGTGTTTCAAAACACTTACATCATCAGTTTTAATGCTGGTTTAATTGGTATCGTGAAGCGATGAAGGCCTGTCATTCTCGGACAGGCATCTTTTCTAACCGCTCATCGCCAGTGTTTAACGATGATATCCTACCGAGTTTCGCAGAACTGTTAAGTACTTAAAAAGTGAACCAGGTATTGTGAACTGTAAAGCATAACAAGGCCTGGCGACGTGACTGCTGTCTGATCCCCGGCTATTGGTGGTTGACACAGTGTGTCTGAAGTTTAGTGACGTTCCAGTGCAGTGAATGCTTCAAACATCCAGTGTCTGATGGCCAGAACCATGGTCGTGCCCTGGCGTTGTTCCAGTGGTAACCTGCGTTCCTCTCTGACTGTGTCATCAAAAAGTTGTCCGATGGAGTGCAACCTTTCAAGGAGTTGTTGCCGTCCCACCAGAGAAATATCACCGTTTTTAACCAGACGAAGACAACCCTCCTGATTAAAGCTGGCGTTGAAAAACGGGCCCTGTACTTCTTTGCGAAAATAAGTTTCGATGGGGCCGTTGGGTTGCCAGTTAAAATTGGTGGCGATCAGAGGCTTCACTCGATTGCCTGGCAGCAATTCAATAAATTTCATCCGATCCAGTTTTGCCAGATAGCGAATGCCTTCTACTTCGGTGAGTTCGTAGCGTTCGAGAATGTCGGCAAATGTCCAGTGGTTTACCAGGCAATAGGCGGTGAGCAACAGTTTCGGGTCGCTAATTAACTCTGCTTCCTGTTCGATCGACAGGCTCTGCAACTGGCGCCCGGAATTTTCACTTTGCTGAACCAGATCGCCCAGATCCAGGGAGATTATTTCGCAAATTCGATCAAGCCGCGCCAGCGTCATGTTAGCGCTGGCAAACATCTGCTTGACCGCGGATTCCGAGAGATCTAACTCACGGGCCAGCGCCCGATAGGTTACTCCTTTGAGCCTAAGCTGGTTTTTCAGTTCTTGAACCAGTCGAGTCGCTTGAGCCATGAAAGTGCAGCTATGTTGAACCTTTGGGGCAGCTATTTTAGACGATAACGGAAAAGGTGGCGAATAGTAGTTCTGCGGCCGAAACTACCCTCAAATTAATTAAGAGGGAAACTCGATGAGTCTGTTAAAACGTTTTGTAACGACGGTACACAGTAGCGTGGATCGCACACTGGCCACGATAGAAAACCACGAGGCAGTGGTTGATGCAGCCTTAAAAGAAAGTCGACAGGCTGTCGCCCAGGCACGTGTTCGGTTAGGCCGACTCGAGAAGGAAGCTGCAAACCAGCGAAATCGCGTTGCCGAACTCAGCAGCGAGATTGCGCTCTGGAATGAACGGGCGCGTTCGGTGGCGCAGCAGGATAGGGAGAAAGCCTTGTCCTGTATTCAACGACGCCAACAGCGTGAGAGAGAAATGGAAGTCGCGACGCAACAGTTGGTAGAGCAGGACAAGGTTATTGCTAAAGTGCGGCGCAGTGTTGATGAGTCTGGTGAACGGGTGCTGGCTTTGCAAAACCAGCGCGATCAGATGCGCTCGAGAGAGGCGGCGTCGCGTGCCGGGCAAATAGTGCAGTCATTGAACGGGAAAGTCGACAACGATGTAGATGCAGCCATTGAGCGCTGGGAAGTATCGGTAGGCGCTGCAGAAATGCTCAATGATTCCCTGGATGTCCAGTATCCGGAAACTGATGAGCTGGCAGACGCATTTAGTTCAGTTGAACAACATCAACAGCTGGAGGCAGAGCTTGATGAGCTACTTGCAGGCGGGAGTAAAAACAATGACTAATGTTGCAACCGCTGATAACGAATTATCAATCACTCCCTCAGCGTCGGATGGTCAGTCCGAGCCCGGAGAGCAGGCAACCTTTTTTCGTATGATTCGATACTATGCCACGCTGTCAGATTGTTTGCGCCTGGCGGGTGCTTTGGCAGTAGCGCTGGCGATGGGTATATTTTTACTGGACGGGGTTGCGGTAGTTAATGATTTACAGCGCTTTCTCACCATGTTGGGGTTGACCGCCGCGCTGACTGGCGCGGGACTGGTTATGAGTCTGCTTGTCAAAGAACAGCGTGGTAGTCGGGTATTTATTAGTTTGGGTCTGCTGTCTGTGCCGGTAAATTTTACCGTCTTTGGTGCTTTGGTTTACTCGGTAATGCCGCTTGACGGGACGAACATCGTTTATCCAAAGTTCGCTCATTGGCAAGCGGCGAGTGTGGCTGATATCACTATCGCAATCGTGAGTGGTGTGGCGGTGTTGTTGCCGGTGGTTTGGCTGGGGTATAGCGTACTGGCGCGTTCTGCGCGGGGCTGGCTGAGCGCCTCTTTATTGTTGGGTAGTCTGGTTTTGGTGGTGCCGGTTCGAGCAGAATTTTGGTCGGCAATACTGGCGCTTGGGGCAACCGCAATGCTGTGGTGGCAGAGTCAAAAATTTTCAAAAGACGCGTTGGTGTTTAAAACGATTGAAGGAAAAATAGCGACAGGGCTTCTGTTCATCGCACCGGCAATAGTGGTCCTTCGAAGTGTATATTTATACAATGTATGTAGCATGATGGGCCTGATACTGGGTGCAGGGTTTTATGTTGTTCTGCGTCAACACGTCAAGTCACGTTCCAGCACTGGATTTTATTCGGGATTTCTAACTTTTGTCGCCGCGTTGGTCGCTCTGGTCACCAGTGTTTCTGCGGTCGATGCGATCAGCAAGTTCTGGCTAACGGATCTGGCAGTGATCACAGGTGTAGCGCTGCTGTTATTAGCCGCAGTGGATCTAAATCGCGTATCGCCCGCTAAGTCGGCAGCTAACAAGATCAGTATTACATTGATTGCCCTTGCCGTTATCGCGCTGTTAGTGGTGTCTTTGTTTTCATCTTCGTTCTTCATCTTGCTGGCCAGTACAGCCTTACTTGCAGCAGTAGTGTTTTACGGCTACGTGGCTGGTTTCAATAGCGTCACCACGATGGGTAGTTTTGGTATTGTGGCAATGACGATCATGAATGCCGAAGCACTTTGGCTTAGTGTCGCGCAAACCGGCTGGTGGGGAATCGCCACGGCAGGCGCGTCAGCCATTGTTGCGGGCTCGATGCTTGATCGGGCCGGTACGGTGGTTGAAGCTAAAAGCTGACTGCTGCGCAATGATTGTGATGAAAACCGCACCGGTTAACGGTGCGTTTTTTTATTATAAAAGTAATGAGACAGGCTTGAATTGTAGCCTGTAGATGTTTGAATAATTATGAGCCGGGCGTCTGCGCAGTATAAGCCTGCGCAGAGTTCGTTATATATTTAGAAGGCTTTTTGTGAGTCCGGTCGCCACTTATTGCCGGGTACAAAACCACTCGATTCCGGCTTGCGTGGATTGGGGACCCAAAGTTGTCTGTCGGGATGCATGCCGGCACCGTATACCGCGGACACCGCGGAAAGACGCATGCGGTTCAGTAACCGGGTGTCTACCTCACCACAGGAGGGATGGATACCGTTGTTATCTGCGACCACTTTTTCCCAGGCGGTCTTTCTGGCACTGAGCACTGCGTCATCTGCCAGTGCCGGGCAGTTGAGTTCATTGGTATTCAGATCAACAATTATTTCGTCGCCGTCTTCAACAAATGCGATAGGCCCGCCCAGTGCGGCTTCAGGACCGACATGACCAATCACCAGGCCAACCGAGCCGCCCGAAAAGCGTGCATCGGTCATCAGCCCGACAACGATATCGCGCTCACGGCACAGGGTGGTAATTCTGGATGTTGAATCCAGCATTTCAGGCATGCCCGGTGCTCCGCTGGGGCCTTCATAGCGTACAATCACCATATCGTGATTTTGAAAACTGTCCGGTTGGTCTTCCAGCGCATCAAGCAGTGCTTGCTCGCCATCGAATAGTCTTGCACGGCCTTTAAACAGGTTGTCTTCAAGTCCGCCTTCGACTCCGGCGAGTTTAAGTACTGCACTGAACTCCGGTGACAGGTTACCGCCCAGTACGCGTAAACCACCAGTGGGTTTATACGGTTTTTCTACTGGATAAATCACGGTGCCATCCGGGGCTGGCGGGTTGAGTCTGTCGACTTGCTCGGCCAGTGTTTCACCGGTACAGGTTAGTGTGTCGCCAGTTAGGAGTCCTGCATCCATTAGTTCTTTTACAATGGCTTGCACCCCGCCTTTTTCATCGATATCGATCATCGAATAACTGCCATAGGGACGGGCGTCAGTCAGTACCGGCACAACATGCTGAGACAAGTGATTAAATTCTTCGGGAGACATGATGTCTTCGGCAAAATTGGCAAAGCCTGCGGCCCGTGCTATTTCAGGGGCGTGGAGCAGGACATTGGTTGAACCACCGACAGCCATCGCGACGATAACGGCGTTGCGGATGGCATCGCGACCGACGATATCTCGCGGGGTATGACCGCGTTCGATCATGCCTTGCAAATAACCGATGAGTTCATCGGGAAATTCGGTTAATCGCCTGGGATCATCTGACGGGGGCGCCACCATGTGAAGCGGCTCCATGCCCACGACAGCAATAAAGGTTTGCATGGTGTTATAGGTAAACATCCCTCCGCAACTGCCATAGCCAGGGCAGGCTTCTTTGGCAATACGTTTGCGATAGTCGGCATCCGGGTTGGCGGCAACCTGAAAGCCGGTCACGATATCGATGGGTTGTTCAGTGACTGAGTCTCGGCCAGGTCGAATAGGGCCATCTGACATAATGATCGCAGGCAGGTTGTGTTCAAGCAGGCCGGCCAGGGTGCCAACCGGCGGTTTGTCACAGGCGACAACGGCAATTGTGCCCTGCAGCCCGCTGGCACTTAAGTGCTCACAAACGGTGTCATGGGTGACTTCACGTCCGATCAGGGAGTAACGCATTTCGCGAGTCCCGTTACGCATACCGTCAGAGGTGGCAACGGTGTATTCCGGTTGTACAAGACGCATTGGCAGCTGGCCGTCGCCGCGGCCGAGCCGTCTGGCGAGATGATCATGAATTGCCTCAACTTTTCTCTGCACTCCCAGATAGCACTGGCTGTCACCCTTAGTGCCTATTACTCCAACCGAAGGTTCATGGACAAGATCGATATCTGCGCCAAGCTCTCTGGCGATGCCATAGGGCTGGGCACTGCGGCCCGGGTTGGTGTCGATTAATACGGATTGTCTTTTTTTTGCCATCGAAGAGTCGATCTCGAAAGTACGTGAATAGTCGGGACTATTGTAACGCGGCTTGAGTGGCGTGGCACGGTCGGTTAGGGCACTTGATTAGTGATTTTTGGCAAGAATTGCCGGAAGGTTGAGTGTGATTAGCGCGCAACGGCCTGAATTGTGGGGCGGGAGATTAAAAAGCCGGCTTATCAGCGCTATAAAATGGCCCCGGGAGCGCGAACGGAACCACTCAGGATCTAACGCTTCTTTCCCGTGCTATTGGTCAATACCGGTGAGCCTGCGATTTGCGGCTTTTAGCTTACGCTCTGCGATAGTCGAGCCCTGAGAACGGTTTTCGACAAAATCATTGTTATTGACGGCTATCTTGTTAGTTATTACTACATAGAAGATTGTTATCAAAGCCACTGTGCCAGCGACCAGTCCCGCCATGTGTTTATTAAAACCAGGCTTCTTTTTACCCGTGCTGAATATACCCGGTTTTGACGATTGTTTAGTGGCGCGTTGTTTACGGATCTCATCCATGATTTGCTCCATATCGAAATTATCGTTATCGAGCTTTGCGTGTTGCGGCGATTCTCGTGTGCTTTCGATCTGTGCTGAAGGAACCGCTACGGGATTATTTTCAGCTCGCGGGCAATTCGGTGAATGAGCGTCCTGTGTGTTGCCACAGGCATTGCAGATTTCTTTGTCGACGACAGCGTCGTTAGTTGGTTCCGGTATTATTTCATCAGGCAGACCAATGCGATCATCATGAAAAGTATGCTGGGTAGCACGCGGCTTGTACTCGGCAGCGGGTGCTACATCATCATAGTCGTGATAGTACTCATCGCGCTGCGGTGCTGCTCTGTAGTGTTCTGTCGCAGCTGGTTGCCGATGCTGCGGTTCAGGTGATCTCGAAAGCGGTTCTTTGCGGGTTTCGCTTTTTTCTTTTAGAGAGGCCCCGAAACTTAGCAGGCGAGAAGTTTTTTTCTTTTTTTTCTCGGGTTTTGCGCGTTGTAGCGGGAGTGATCTGGGGCGTGACATTGCGCGAGACGAATTCAGGCCGGTCGCAACAACCGTCACGCGAATTTCGTCGGTCATGCGTTGGTCGAAAACCGTACCGATAACCACATTGGCGTCATCTGCCGTAATTTGATCAAGTATATCGCCGACGATCTGGAATTCACCCATCGATAAATCAGCGCTGGCGGTGATATTGGCCAGAATTCCGCGCGCTTCTTTGAGATCAATCTCATCAAGCAGCGGGCTTTCAGTTGCAGCGATTGCCGCGTCCCGAGCCCGGTAATCGCCGATGCCGCGGCCGGTACTCATCATTGCTTCACCCATTTCGGTCATCACGGATTTTACGTCCGCGAAATCCACGTTGATCAAGCCCGGGTTGGTGATTAGTTCTGCAATACTTTGAACTGCGTTTGTCAGTACGTCATTAGAAGCAGAGAAGGCATCTATTAAAGAGATATTGGGACCCAGGTGGGTGAGCAGGTTTTCGTTCGGTACCACGATTAGTGAGTCGACGTGTTCGCGTAACTCTGCGATGCCCACTTCGGCAACTCGTCGTCTTTTCCCACCTTCAAAGCTGAATGGCTTTGTGACGACTGCGACGGTTAAAATCCCGAGTTCCCGTGCTGTGCGTGCAATCACCGAGATAGCACCGGTACCAGTACCTCCACCCATGCCTGCTGTCAGAAACAGCATATCCGTGCCTTCGATTGCAGAGGCGAGTAGTTCGCGGTCCTCTTCTGCTGCAAGCCGACCAATCTCCGGGTCAGTGCCGGCACCAAGACCACGAGTGAGATGATTACCCAGCTGGATTACATGGTCGGGATGGTATTTAGCGAGTGCCTGTGCATCGGTATTAACACAGGTGAACTCAACACCATGAATGTCTGCCGCGATCATCTGCTCTACAGCATTGCAGCCACCGCCACCAACACCGATGAGTTTGATCACCGCCGCCTGGTGAGGTGCTTCTTTTTGGTGAACATCTTGGTGAATCATGAATGACTCTGCCTGAAAATTGACATCTACAAGTGGACCGCTGTGCGATTCTTCGATTTTTCTATGAGCAAAGCTCATAGTGAGTAATACGTTCCAAAAGGGCGTGCAGTAAATGGGCCAGTCGTGTCTTATAACGCCAACTGGTTAAAAAAAACGCACCAATTCTCTAAAGGATAGAAGACAGATGAAAATTGGTGAGAATATTTAGCGGGATGAAGTGAAATGAGTAAGTCGGATGGCGTTACGCTCAGATCCGTACCTCGATACGCAGCAAAATCGGGCAATCGAATTCAAAGAAGCAGGTAATTAGCTGACGATCGGGCCTGTTTTTATGGTTAAGCGACAAGCATCGAACAAGCACATCAGCACCACCCGGCGGGAATGGATACCACTACAGCAGATGCGATTCGCCAGATGATAGACAGTAGTGCAGCACGGTAATCGCGAAGAATGGATAGCGGCAAAAGATTGCCGCTACCACGAGGACAGTTGAGTGACTAAGCGGAGGTCATTAATGGCTGGCTTTGACTTCGGTACCAGCGAACTTTTCCATCAAATAGATGGTCAGCCCGCCTGCAATGACCAATAGCACCGCAAGCCAGGTGCCGCTGTCTGCAAGTGTGGGCATGAACCATTCGTAGCCGGTGACTACTTCTTTGGGTGGCTTGCCCTCGCGGATTAGTTGCTCTGTCAGGGTGTTTTTCCAGGGCCAGATTATGGCTAGTGAGCCAGCGATAAAGCCTGTCATCAGCGCGATGGTTTGATCGTGAAAACGTTTGAATATCCAGGCCAGGATGTGCGAGAAGGCGATCATGCCAAAGGCACAGCCCAGCGCCAGTGGCAACAGAATTGAGAAATCGAAACTGCCAATGGCCGCCAGAATCAATGCATAGTTGCCCATGATAATCAGTACGAAAGATCCGGAAAGTCCTGGCAGAATCATGCTGCACATCGCGACTATGCCACACAGAAACACATAGAAGAACGAGCTGTTCTCCGATGCCGGCGCCAGCAGCGCGATTCCGACCGCAATCGCGGTTCCGATCAAAAACATCAACAGGGCGGTTACTCCCCAATGGCGTACTGTTTTTCCAACAAAATAGACACTCAGCAAAATCAGTCCGAAGAAAAATGCCATGGTCAGCATTTCCTGTTTGTCCAGCAGGTATTCCAGCAGTTTGGCCAAGCTAATAATACTGGCCGCTATTCCTGCAAAAAGAGCTGCCAGAAAGGAGCTGTCAGTCACTGTCCAGAAAGCTCGCCATTGTCGGCCAAGCAGAAGTTTGATGGCTGAAATATCAAATGATTTAATGGCATTGATCAATCGTTCGTAGATTCCGGTGATCAACGCAATGGTGCCTCCGGATACGCCCGGAATCACGTTTGCAGCCCCCATGGCCAGGCCTTTTAAAAATATACTGATAAATTGCGACATACAGGAGCAGACTTCCAACAATAAGTGACGACTCGATTATAGTGTATCGGCATGTTTTTTTGGCTGTTAACCCATTGATGCTTGCCGGTGGACGACTTCTTACGATCCAGATTTAAAATACAGGCCACTCTTATTCAGGTTTGGCTAAAATAGGCTCATGAAAACGTTATTTGATCTCGCACAGAAACTAGACCGGAAAAAAATTTCCAGCCATCAGCTTGTTGAGCACTGTCTGGCCAATATTGATGCAGAAGAAGGGGAGGGTCGAAACGCCTTTATCAGCGTGTACCGCGAAAGAGCTCTGGCAGAAGCTGTTGCAGCCGATGTGGCCCGTCGGGAAGGCCGCCATACCTCTCCGTTTGCCGGAATACCTATTTCAATCAAAGACCTGTTCGATGTGGCGGGTGTCGTCACCACTGCGGGTTCTCACGTGCTCGATGATCAGCCTGCGGCGACGCATGATGCGATGATTGTGCAGCGGTTGCGAAGTGCCGGTTTTATTATCCTCGGTAAAACCAACATGACCGAGTTTGCATATTCGGGTCTGGGGATAAACGCACATTATGGCACCCCTGCCAGTCCTTTTGATCGACGGACACGCCGTATTCCCGGTGGTTCGTCATCCGGCGGTGCGGTCTCGGTCAGCGATAATATGTCTGCTGCAACCATCGGCACTGATACCGGTGGCTCAACTCGAATTCCGGCGGCCCTGTGCGGCATTGTGGGCTTTAAACCGACGGCAGAACGCGTCCCTCAGGACGGTTGCATTCCTTTATCTCCTTCACTGGATTCAATTGGGCCGATGGCGAACACCGTCACCTGTTGTGCCATTCTTGATACCGTGATGGCTGGAACCAATGATATTGAGTTGACTCCGTATCCGCAGGTTGGGCTTCGACTGGGAGTACTGGATGGCTTTGCGATGGAAGGTCTGGACCCGGAAGTGCAGTCCGCTTATCAATCGGTGCTGGATCGATTGGGTAAACGGGGTGTGCTGACCAAAACGGTTAATTTACCAGAGCTGGAAAACTATAACGCCCACAACAACAAGGCGTGCCTGGTCGGCGGAGAAGCGCTGGCATGGCATCGCAAGCATTTGCAGATCCGATCTGATCACTATGACCCCTGGGTGAGGGATCGGATAGAAGCGAGCCAGTCATTTTCTGCGGCCGACTATGTTGAGATTGTTGCGAGACGAAAAGCCGTTCAGCAGGCAACACAGAAACGTTGCGCAGGCCTTGACGCCATTGTACTGCCCACAGTTCCTCTAATTCCGATGCCGATAGCAGAACTATCGCAGGATCCTGAGTTGGCAAAAACCATTAATGTCATGAACCTGCGTAACACTTCGGTCGCAAACACGCTAAATGCTCCGGCAATTACTATTCCCTGTCATGTGCCAGAAAGCCCACCGGTCGGTTTTATGTTGATGGGGCAGCCACATGAAGATAGAAAGTTGCTTTCAGTTGCCTTGAGCCTCGAACCGATTATTCGACGCAGCTGAACACAGAGTGGCTGTCACTTATTGTACATACAAGGTTTGGAGCTGCAATTGAAAACGGTTGAATTTACCGCCATGAAAGACGGTTCAAAAGAAGACTATGAATTTCTTCGCGAACAAGAACATACTTTTTTTGCGATGACAGCAGATCGTTTGCTAAAGGAGCTGGCGTCTCAGGCGCACGATACCATCGGTGGATATAAAGTAACCCGGCTGCAGCATGCCCTCCAGTCAGCCGCCCGTGCTGAGCGTGAAGGTGCCGATACTGACTGGGTTGTTGCAACGTTGTTGCATGATATTGGAGATGGTCTGGCGCCACAGAATCATGATCGGCTGGCAGCAGAGATTGTTCGCCCCTTTGTCCGAGAAGAGGTCACCTGGGTAGTGGAGCACCACGGTGTGTTTCAAATGGTCTATTACGCGCATCACTACGACGGTTGGAATCAGTTTGAGCGGGAAAAATACAGTGACCATCCGTGCTATCAGTCCTGTGTTGATTTTTGTGAACGGTGGGATCAGTCATCGTTTGATCCAAACTATGATATGCCGGTGCTTGAACACTTTGAACCGATGGTCCGTGAGGTATTTTCGCGTAAACCCTATGACCCGGAAGTGATTAAGGAAGGTGTCGTCGTCGGATTGCCCTCTCTGTGAGCTGGCCATCCCTCAGTTGTAGAAAAGCAGATCAGATTTGAGCTTGTTACCGCGATCTGCCATGTAAGAATGATTGCCGGTTTTAAACTAGTTAGTTAAGGGGATTCCATGATGTCCGATAGAAAATTGTCTGGTGCTGAGCACGTGCACTCATTGAGTCGCGATGTAAAGGGAATCATGATTTTTGTCGCTTTGATCTGGGTAGTGTTTGTACTTGACCGGGTTTTGCCACTTGAAAACTTCGGCTTAATTCCACGTTCGCTGCCTGGTCTTGTCGGCATTGTGACACTGCCATTTCTGCACGGTGACTGGGCGCATATCGTTGGCAATACTGTCCCTCTGATTGTACTGCTGCTGTTGTTGGCCGGTTCACGTGCCAACAGTATTGATATCGTGATCTTTATCAGCGTGATCGCGGGAATAGGTTTGTGGATATTTGGTCGCAGCGCAATACATATTGGTGCCAGTGTGCTGGTGTTTGGTCTGGTCGGTTTTTTGGTCTGTGCCGGGTTCTTTGAAAAGCGATTGCTGTCTGCGCTGATCGCCATCGGGGTTGCGGTGGTTTATGGCTCCACTCTGGTTTATGGAGTATTACCGACTCAGTCCGGAGTTTCGTGGGAGGGGCATCTAATTGGCGCAATCACGGGAGGTGCGGTTGCTTATTATATTGCTGGTGATCTTAGTCGTGGTACAGGAGATGGAACGCGAATTTGATATAGTTAGCCCGGCAGTATTCGGCGCCAAAAACCTCTGTTCAGATCATCTGCGCAGCCTTGGTACTGTTGCTGGTAGCGCACAGAAAGAGTGTCGACTTCACGCGCCACTCGCTTTAGCCACTCTTTGTCGTCATAGCTTCGGCGTTTATAGCCAGTCCACCCTTCATGGTAAGCCAGGTATTGGCGATAGGTGTCATCCTTTTCGATATTGGCGATTTTGGAAGATTTAGTGAGGTACCAGCCCATGAAATCATACGCGTCTTTGAAACTGGTCCGCCGCGCGCCCGGGCTGTTAGTTTCGGTGATGTAGTTGTTCCAGGTCCCATTGAGTGCCTGGGCATAACCGTAAGCGGTGCTGCGGCGTTTCCATGGAATAAAACCTAGTAAGTAGCGTCGGGGAGGTTTTGCCTTGCGTTTGAATTTGCTTTCCTGATACATGATGGCCATCGGCACATGCAGCGGCAAATTCCATTTTTCCTGCATTTGCACAGCAGTGCTGTGCCAGCCGCTTTTTGCACGAAAAATTGAGCAAACATCTTCTGTGCTGGACACAGAAAGTGTGGCGCAGGAAGTTACTGCGGTGATTGCAACCACCAAAGGCAGGATGATACGGCTTGATTTTGTTGATTTTCCGGTCTCTGTTGGACCGTTTGATCGAAAAAGCACATTTTAACCTTAAGCGACAGCAGGCAACTGTAAGTCGAAGCAGCGTCAATGCCAATTGCAGTCAGGTAATTCGGCGAATCCGGGAGTGTAATCTTAAGGTGCCAAGCTGGCAGCCGCCACCTGGCGGTGGCGGCTTTTTACAGATTTCGAGCTTATTTGGCGACGAGGCAGGTTTTATTGTTTTCCCAGCCGTATCCGTCACCGTCAGGGTCAGATGCCGGATTCGTGCATGACGGGAATTTGCCGCTGGTTTTAATCACAACACATGAGCGATCGTTCTCCCAGCCAAATCCGTCACCATCAGGGTCAGACCCGGCGGACTGACAATGATTGACCACGATACATGAACGTTCGTTTTCCCAGCCCCATCCGTCGCCATCCGGGTCAGAACCAGCGGTTGCGCAATTGGGGTGTTTATCAGCTTTTGACCCGGTCACAACACAGGACGCGTTGTTTTCCCAACCGAAGCCGTCACCATCAGCATCGTTGCCAGTGCTGCTGCAGTACTTCATGCCGTTTGCAGCAACTCCAGCGGCTACGGTAGTTGCCGGCTGCGCTTGTGGTGCCGGTTTGGCTACGTTGGTCACTTGTTGTGTGGTGGCAGGACGAGTAGCACTGGTCGCTGCGGTCGCTGCGGTCGCTGCGGTTGAGTTAGCATTTTGAACCACCACGGGTACAGTAATCATTTCGGTCAAGAGTTCTTTGCGATCCTCTACTCGCAATCGGAATATGTACTCTCCGGGGGGGAGTTTATATGCATTAGTGGACCAGTTGGTTTCGCGGGCTTTTGCTTTGTAATCAAATGGCAGGCGAGCTGGCTTCTCTCCAAAGCGTCCATCCTGTCTTAAGAACATCTTGTTTTTTGCGTTCTGAATGGTGCCGAAAAACTGTTTAATGCCATCTGCGTCTCTGGCAGAGCCAGATAGCCGGACCGGACCGTTGTAAACGAGACGACCATTGTTAACACCATTGATACCGACTTTCGGTGCATCGTTGGCCTGAGCATTTGAAGTGGTTAGAAGCGCAGCTGTTAGCACAGGCAGTGCTAGCAGGCGAAATTTTGTTGAGATGGTCATTGATGACTCCTGAATTCCTGATAGGTGAACCTCGCGGAGAGCGTCTGCTGCGCGCTCAAGGCCAAGTCCAAGTTACACATAAATTTGCCGTATTACGAAATTGTTTACACGGTTTAACTGTCGGGTTGAACCATCGATATCATTGCAAATCGTTGTGGTGCGAGGTGAAGGGTACCGGCAGACGCTGAACGTTTCCTTGCTCAGTACGCGGTGAGTTTATCAGGGCAAGGCTGTTTTCTGCAGGAGGATAACTGCGTCAGGTAATGCAATACGTAGTGCTACGGGAGCACTAATTTCAGAATGAGGGAGTCGTTGAATGGCTTGGGATTGTCGCCGGGGATCTGTTATCGCTGGACCGCAATAGTAACTTAAATATCGTAGATTCTTTGTACTGCACAGTGCAACGCAGTTTAGTTATTGCCAGGCCCGGGTGATAGGGTTTTGCGATTTACAACCATCTTGTCGTGCAATTTACAAATCGCATTACTGCCGGTTTTGGTGCAAAGCGACGGCACCAGTCCGTGCAGCAGACAGGCGAGGCCGGCTGTGATTAAACAGAGACCAAAACCGGTGGCGTGTTGAAGATGCTGGAAATAAGTTTCGTTAACAGACTCCAGGTGCTCGCGTGCTCCTTCCATGACTCGGATCTCTCTGTAGTGCTTCGACCTTTATTCTAGCGACAAGCCTGTCAAAATCATGAAATGCTGCCGCTTAACGTCGATGAAACAGTGCGCGCGCACGGTGTTATCGTTGTCCCGAGTGTTCCTGCAATCAGGCGACACTACATCAGAATACAGAGGA
>CAZNOB010000136.1:0-14451 GCA_964574535.1 uncultured Granulosicoccaceae bacterium
GAAGGCGCTATCTATTCCTTCAAGAAGCTTGCTGTGGGTGTTTGATCTTGTTCGTTCGTAACGAAATGATCGATAGTTATCACCTTGGGCGCACCGTCAGGGCGGGTTCGCAGTCGCTCAGATTCTGCTGCGCAGACTTTCTTCAAATGCATAGGTATCTGACTTTTAGAGTTTAGATATTTTCGGCAACACACAAAGCTGGCTGGAAAATACGATAAACAAACGAAAAACAAAAAGCGCACCGCTTGCCGGGGTGAATTCTCCTACGCAGGCTCGGGCGATTTGTATCTGGTCGCAGGTTTGGCAAATGAAGTTTCTTTGACAATCTCGTTATAGACGGGAATTTCGATTGACGATTTCCAGTTTCTGACCAGATGCAGATTGGTAAAGTTATGCACGGCATAGCTGGTTGCGCTGATAAGAGACAATGCTGAGTCAGAGATGTTTTCGTGCTTTAACCTTGATGTCGATATCTCTGTGAATCCGTAGTTTTTCGGGTAAATCTCTGCAATCGAGCTGGCGGTACAGATGCCGTGATTTTTAAGCGTGACGCGCTTTTGCCTGTAGTTGTCCGAGTCTTCTTCCTCGGGACTGATGCAACTCAGTAGCATGGCCTGATCAATCCAGTCGATCGCACGATCAGCTGGAATTCTTGTGTGCAAAAGCAACTCTATGATATCTGCATTCGCCATATTGTAGGCGTTTTCTATATCTTCTTCCTCAAGTCGTGCCTGGTGCCATACCGTGAGTCCGTCAAGTTCTCTAACAGGCAGTGATGAGTCGATTGACGGCAACCATTGCCCGGTAACTTTACTGGCTGCGGTACGCGCCATACGCCACAGAACGGTGGGAAATGCACCAACGACAAAAGCCAGCAGAGCAAGCATTTCGGTGGGGGCCGGTATGGCTTGAACAGCTAGAATCATAAACAGTACCCAGGATCCCAGAATCGACAATACAATTCTCATAGACACACCGACGAATGCTTTGGCCCGAAGATCATTGGTTACAAAACGTCGGAATAACATTTGTAGTGAAAAGAAGTATGCTCCGATAAATCCGTACAATATCGGGTTGGGATTGACTGCCAGAACTGCCATGAGATCGCTTTGTTCGCCGGCGTGTTCTTGCGGTGGTAGATACAGGAACCAACCGATCGCGATAAGACCGGTTGCAACAAATACCGGAATCGAGGTTGAAAAGGAAAAGATTTGTCCCGCCGATTGGCTGTTAAGTACTGCGGATTTTTTTTGTGGGTTATTTCCTTGATTGTTGTCTGCGGCGTTAATCAGTTCTTCGGTGATCTCTTCCTTAATAGGGCCGTATACGCCTTCGAATCTCTGTATGTACCCGTGGATCCGAACGCGGTCGAAGTATCGACGCTTTGATTCATCCGAATCAACGTGCGAAAGATGCCTGGTGCAGCTAAATAGTCCCAGTTGGAAGAGGTTACTGATATATTCCTGAAAAAGGCTGGTTTTCCGCCAGGCGATGAAGATGAAATACATAGTCGCCGGTAGTGTAGAGAACAGGGTGATCAGGGAATAGCGAAGGATTGCCACTTCCTGTTCGGGAAAAAGATACAGAACCAGTGAGAATCCAATGATGACCGACACCATCAATGAAATACCAAGCAGTTGTTTGCTGGTGGTGTTGCTCCGTTCTTCCTTGAATAGCATGGCGAATCTCCCTGATACCGCTAAAAGTACTAAATGTACTTTGGGTATAGCAGAAATTTCTAAATTTCCCACTCAATGGGTGAATTGCCGTAATGACAAGATATGCAGAATACAGCATCATGTTGTTGTTGGATTGGTGGTTAATAATTTATAAGAGGAGGGTTGTTGAAAAATGTATAGGGTTTCAGGAAAAGTGATTTCCGCATTTCTGGCATTTTTATCTTTTAGTACCTTGGCGTACGGTAGTGAGCGGGCTCTCTTTGGCCAGTGGGGGACCGAAGCTCAATGTGCCCGGAATCTGATTACTCCGAAGGGTACGAAACTCGCCGCACCGTTTGAAATCAGCGTCGATTGGCTCGGGCATGATGACGTTTGGTGCCGATTGAACTGGGGAGCTGTGTCAACAACCACTGACGGTCTGACCGCCCATGCGCACGGTCTTTGTGGCGAGGATGCAGTGCGCGACTACGCCATCAGGTTCATACTTAAAGGGAGTGAATTGACACTAACCTGGAATGTTTTTCATGTGACCGGACCACTGAGGCGTTGTGCGGCTCATTAAATCATCTACGTGGATTGTTGATCGAATGTGGTCTTGAAGAGGATTCGATGTCCAGAGTCAGAGGTGTAAAGCGGGTCAGCCTATCGATTGATAAACGTGGCTAGCCACTTGCGGAGGGGGATTGTCGTAAGACCCTTGATGCGTCGTCGCTGCATAGTGTCTACTGGCTTAATTATTTAGTTATCGCCGCCGTATTTAGTCATGATATCGGCTTCGGTCAATCGTTCACGCGATTCTTCATCTGTAAAGCGATACCATCCTGGTGCGCCGTCGACAAACACTTCGTTGTCTAAGATTAATTTGTTTTGATCGGCAACGGAACCTGCAGACAGCATATAGGCGCCATCCGGAAAATCTGGCCGAGGTAGTAAGTAATAGAAAAGGTTTGAGCCACAATTTTTACAGAATCCTCTTTCTGCCCACGGTGAAGAGCTGTATCTGCCAATGTGTTGCTCGCCCTGAAATATTACTTTGCCAGTGGCGTGTACAGCCATGTACGGCCCTCCACTCCATTTGCGACACATGGCGCAATGGCAAGCGCCGGCACCGGTTTTCAGGCTGGTGGTGTAGCTAACGTTTCCGCACAGACAAGTGCCGCTGGCTTCAAAAGTGTTGTCAGTCATCGCCGGGTTCCCTTGATCGAGATTCTATTGAATCATATCTCTGCCCTGCTGACCTTCATTTTTGAAAAGACCAAAAGCGACATGCCCTTCAAGCGGAGTCACTTTATCAAACGACGAAAAAGTAACCAAAAGTCGTCTTGCGACTATTCAGCCCTTCAGGTGCCTGCGGCATTTTGAGAGTGATCGTGCAAGTGGATAGCGCTTGCAGCCTTCCCTGGCTGACAGCGCAGTTTGCGCTATCCCTGGCGCGTCGACCCACTTCCACGATCACTCTCAAAACTGATTAAACGCGGGTAGATCAAGATCTAAAGCAAAAATACAAAGCAAACGCTTTGCGTTCTTTATTGGTTTATCGTGCTCGCCGGGGGGCTTTCGTATGTGTCCGAAAACTCTTAAATAGTAAGAACAAATGCTGATGTTTTTTAGAGTTTGAAGGTTGCTGATCGGCGATTTGCTCACACAATGTTGCGATGGTTTTTCTTAGGGCTTGTCAGAGTTGAGGTTCGGGCTTGCGTAATTTATCAGTCTTGTTTGAGGTTGCCTTGCTAACGCATGTAACTAGCCGCCGGTGACTCGAATTTTTGCCTGCATGTATTCCTTATGGCCAACATGAATCAAGCCACAAAGTTTGCGTATGGTTGACTCTTCGTATTTGTCCAGATCACCGTCTGCAAAAGCTACCCGCCACATTTGTTCCACCAGTGATATTTTCTGTTCGCGGGTAAAAATCTGGTTTATCTGTGAGGTGTGCTCATGCAGTGAAATTGTCGATTCGATTTCCTGTGCTGCGTTAGAGACGATCTGTTCTATCTCGTCGGAGTCAATTGACAGACAGGATTTTTTTAGTGCGTGTTTGATGGTGTCCAGTTCAACGTTGTCTACGGTAGTATCTGATCTTGCGATTTCGACCAGCAGCAACGCGGTGAGCCGTTCCACCCAGTATTTCTCTGGTTTTGAAGTGTCGTTCGTGGCGAGCTGGAGATTTTTAATCCACTGTTGAAACATGGCTTTACTCTTGGGTTAATTCACTAGTAATAGGTCGCTACAAGAGGATATCAAGAAATGATTTTGAAAAGTCATTTTTACACTTCAGGCGGGCTACCGGAATTGTGTTTGGCGTGTGGTTTTATCCCAAACGAGACTACTTGCACCTAGTGGCGAATCCTCACGAATAATACCGGTTAATGGCGTCCGCCATTTGAAAATCAACTGAATTGTGCTCAACGCTTTACCGTGGCCAGGATGTTATGCTGTGACTTATCATCCTTAAGTTGAAACTTACTTATGTCTAACAATCCTGATCTCGCCGCATTGTTCGGTGCAACAGATGCGATGACTTTTTTGGGGCTTCGTGCGTATTCAGATGATCAGGCTTTGGCCGCATCGTCCGCATTCATCGGTGTTGCGGGCGCTACCCCTTATGGATCGGTCGGGTCTTACTGCCGCAATGCCCCTGAGGCTTTGCGAAAATCGATAGCTTCGTTAACGGCTAATGTTAACCGATTCAACTTTGATCTTGGTGGACCAACTTTTCCTGATGGTACGTTAGCAGCCGTGGACTGGGGAGATCTGCCGATTGACAATTCCGACTTTGCCTTGAATCGTGAAACCATTCGATCCTGTGTCAGCGGAGTTGTCAGTAGTGGTGTGATACCGCTGGTCGTAGGGGGTGATGATTCGGTGCCAATACCTATGCTTGACGCGATGGGAGACACCGGCGAAAAATATACTATTTTGCAAATTGATGCACATATCGATTGGCGAGAATCACACATGGATGAGCGCCTTGGTTTGTCATCGACAATGCGTCGAGCCTCAGAGATGGAACATATTACTGAAATTATTCAAGTTGGCGCTCGTGGTATTGGTTCGGCGCATCCACAAGATGTTCAGGATGCAATTGAATGGGGAGTTAAGTTTGTCACGGCTTATGATATCCATACGCATGGAGTGCAAGCAGCACTTGAACTGATCGCACCGGAATCCAATATCATTGTATGTCTGGATGTTGATGCCTTCGATCCGTCGATGGTACCAGGAGTTATCGGACGCACCCCCGGCGGTCTTGACTACTTCCAAATGCTGGACCTGATTAAGGGAGCCTCTGCGAAAGGCAGAATTGCTGCGATAGACTTTGTAGAGTTTTTACCGGAAGTTGATGTTGATGGCCTGGGTGCACTGAATATATCGAGACTGATTGCCAGTACGATGGGAGTGTTAGCTCGGCAGCAGGCGGGTATTAAATTGTAGTTTCGTTAACGACACGATCAACGCTGGCTTGCTGTTAATAGTGTATGTGCAGTGAACACAGAAATAGATCTTTGGGGCCAATCCTGGCTCGGGACATGATGCCACTAGGGGTACAACTATGACGGTGCTCGCCTCGCAGCTAGTATTTTTACATTGACTAAACTACTAACCAGACAGCCCTGTTAACTAAATAGTCGATTTTAAATCAGGGGAATTACTTTTCGATTGTGAGCAATATCCAAGATGGATGTCCGATTAAAAACCTCACGATTAAAAACCACCGGCAGGATGCTGACTCCATGGGGCGTTGTGCAGTAAGAAACCCGTGCATCCTGCGCGGCGAACCCATCTGCCTGCCAGATGCTTGTTGCCTCATCTATCTGAAACCGCCCGAGCCTCCACTACTGCATCAAATACACACGCCACTGTGAGCGAATCAGCCAAATCACGCCGTCTATAACGACTATTCGACCACTCTTGAGGAGAAAAATGAGGGATTCACCTCATTCAGCGGTCTCGCTTAGTACCTTAAGGTAGTGCGTTGAGGAGCTATGTATTTTTTATAGACGTACTGGATCTTATGGAGAAGATATTGTGACCATTTCTGTAGCTATTAACGGTTTTTCCTGCCGCCTGCCTATGTCCGCGTCCCGCGAGGAGTTCTGGGAAAATCTTGTGTCGAATCAGGACATGATTTCTGAGCACAGTAAACGATGGCCAGCCGACAGCTATGACATTCCCCCTCGGTTTGGCGTAATGAATGATATTGATCTATTTGACGCGCAGTTTTTCGATGTGCATGGCAAGCAAGCCAATAAAATGGATCCGCAAATGCGTTTTCTGTTAGAGGTTAGCTATGAGGCATTTGTAGATTCCGGGATCAACCCGTTCGAATTAAAAGACAGGAATGTCGGGGTGTTCGTCGGTGCATGTGCATCTGATGCACTGGCAAACACTACTACGTCTCCACAAGATATGGAAGGTTACGAGAATACCGGCACTGCATTGAGCATGCTTGCCAACCGATTGTCCTATTTTTATGATCTGACAGGGCCGTCAAAGACGGTTGATACCGCATGCTCATCAGGGTTGGTCGCGTTTGATGAAGCGACCCGCGCCATTCAGTCCGGGCAGTGCGATATGGCTCTGGTTGGCGCTGCAAACATCATTCTTCGACCCGGACTGAGCACCGGTTTTAAGCTGCTGAATATGTTGGCTGAGGATGGAAAGTGCAAAGCCTTCGATGAGCACGCAGATGGCTATGTCAGATCTGAAGGTGTGGTCGTTCTGGTACTGACTGCCAAATCAAAAGCTGCCCGCATACGAGCGGAAGTTTTAGGTACAGCCACTAACAATGATGGTTACACTGATCAGGGAATTACATTTCCGAACACCAGCGCTCAGGAGCAATTGTTAAATCGGCTTTATGCAAGCACAGAGTTTAACGCGGAAGAAGTAGAGTACATTGAGGCGCACGGCACAGGCACGCAGGCGGGTGATCCAGTTGAACTGGGTGCGATTGATCGGGTGCTGGCACAGAAACGGTCCCGACCGCTAAGGATCGGATCGGTCAAAACAAATATGGGGCACAGTGAGGGTGCCGCCGGTTTGGCCGGGATGAGTAAAGTGCTATTGGCCATGGAGCACGGAATGCTCCCTGCAAATCTACATTTTACGCAACCAAACTCGAACATCGAGAGCCTTCAGAATGGCAACATTCAAGTGCTTCATGAAAATATGCCGTGGAGTGGCGGTATCGTTGGTATTAACTCCTTTGGCTTTGGCGGAACCAACGCTCATGCGATAATCCGGGGCGGTGCAGAATCCGTTCCACAGCACAAGCAAAAACACGATGACCCGGGTGACTGGATTGTACCGTTGTCACATAGAACTCAAGAGGGTCTGGATGCTCACTTGGAGCAATTAAAAAGTACCAGCCTCACCACTGATCAGCTGGTCCACCTGCAGCGCATTGCAAATATCCCGGCCAGAAAAAACCCCTGGCGCTCCTGCATTGTGCACAATCGTGCGGACGAATCAGCCCGCACTGTTGTCAATGCTGAGAAGGTACAGCCAAGAGAAGTGTGGTGGGTCTTTTCCGGTATGGGTTCGCAGTGGGAGGGGATGGGCAAACCACTGTTGGAGAATCTGCTCACGCGAAGCGCTTTGGAGGAGTGTGGCAGCCTCCTGGAGCCGATGGGTGTGGATCTCTTTGCCCTGCTTACTGAAGAGCACGGTCTTTTTGATCACTCTCCCAAGGCGTGCTTCGTGGCGATCAGCGCGATGCAGGTCGCCATGGTTGATCTGCTTGTATCGCTGGACGTTCCTGCCGATCGATTAATGGGGCACAGTCTGGGTGAAATAGCCTGCGCTTACGCAGATGGTGCTCTAACAAAACAACAAACAATGGAAGTAGCCTTCCTGCGCGGTCAATGTCTGGAGGACACACCACAGACAAGAGGAAAAATGGCCGCTGTAGAGCTGTCATGGAAACAGGCACAAGCTTTAGAGACAACAAACCTGTTTGCGGCATGCCACAACGGCGAAAACAGTGTCACCCTGAGTGGCCCTGGATCAGCCATTGATGCCGCAGTAGACAGACTGACACAGCAGGGAGTTGAGTCCAGGGTGGTTGGTTCTGCCGGAATTGCGTTTCATACACCGCAACTGGACAGCGCACTGCCGGCGTTTAAGGCATCGCTTACGGAAGTCGTCAGTGAACCGAAGCATTTTTCCGAGCGCTGGATAAGTACCTGCCTTCACGCCAGTGATTCGTCCAGTCAAGCCTGCGATGTGAACTATCTTCTGGCGAATTTACGCAATCCGGTGCAATTTAATACAGCTATTAAGCAAATTCCTGACGACGCCATTGTAGTTGAGGTTGGCCCGACAACACTTTTCTATTCTACAATCCTGTCGCAGAAATCGCGTGTAAAATATACAGGTCTAAGCCGCAGAGGGATTAGCAGCAGTGCCGATTTGAATTGCGGTATAGCCAGGCTGTTTAGTTTTGGCATAGATATCAATTGGCAAAAGCTCAACCCATCGCACGGAACCTTGTACTTACCCGGTACAGTGTCACGTGTTTCCTGGTCACACAAAGAGCATGAAGTACCCTTAATTGATCGGTATCAGTCTGGCACCGAAGGTGGTAAGACCTTTGAGATCTCCCTGGCCAGGGAAGAATACAAATACGTTCAGGATCATAAGGTAGCAGGCAAAGTGCTTTTTCCGGGGGTTGGCTATCTACATCTGGTTTGGCAGCTATTGGCGGAATACAACAACACACCAATAGACCGCCAACCAGTACATTTTTCAGACATTAAGTTTCTGCGTGCAACCCGCATAGATGCCGAAAAAGACGTCACGCTAACTGTGCGATATTCATCAGCGTCCGGATCATTCGAAGTGGTAGACGGTCAGCAACTGGTCGCTACAGGCAGTGTGACTGGCGAGTTGGGTGAGACTGCATTCGACGATTCGCTGCAACGAGAGTCAACCGACAATGATCATGGCTATCTGGATAAAGCCGGGGCCTATACAAAGGCGCGGCTGCACGGCTACCAGTACGGTCCGGAGTTTCAAAGTATTGAGCGGGTAAGTACAAGCGGATTGCAAGCCAGCGTAGAGTGGCGTGGCAATTGGGTGTCATTCCTGGACGCGATGTTACAGGTTTCACTGTTCAGGCAGTTTAACGCCCTGGCGCTACCTACCTCTATCAGAAGTGTTCGTATAGATCCTTCCCAAATATCAGAGCAAACGACAGTAGATGTCTTTAGAGACAGATACCTCAATACCGTGCTCTCGATGCCTGTCGAGATAGAGGGGCTTGAGACTACTGCTGTGAATGATCAGTGGTGGCGGGTACCTGTGGATATGGCGAGACATGAATTCGTTCCGTATTTTGAAGACAATACAATAACCAAAGAATCCGAAGACGTTCAGCGATATGCACAGCTTTTAAAGTCATTCCTGTCTCACGGTAGTTTAAAAGTAATAGAAAATTACCAACGCGACACGGGATCTCTGCCACCACACCTGGTAACGATGCGCGAGTTGCTTCAAAACCGGAGCGACGAGGCCCCGCAACGCACAGAAGTCGAACATTTTATGGAGAAAGAGGATGCATCAATGCTTCGGGTTGCCGCGTCCGTATTCGCCAATGGTTCGAAGTTGGTGAATGATCCATTGCAGAGCCTTTTCTCACATGAAGACTACGCTGGCATTTATGCGAAAGATTATTTAGCAGCGCACTTGTTTCGTGCCGGCTATGTCGAAGAGCTCTTTTCGGTTATTTACGAGAATTTCCCTGTCGGTAAAGCCTTGAATATATGCGAAGCCGGCTGCGGTACAGGTGGGCTTACTTCAAGGGTTTTACCTACTATCACTAACCCATCTACCCGCTACCTTGCGACAGATGTGTCGACAGGCTTTTTCGGCAAGCTGCAAGAACGATTTTCCGATTACCAGTCAGTTCTGAACTGTGCAGTCTGGAATGTAGATGAACCCCTTCCTGATGATCTGTTAACATCTGTAGATGTTTTTGTGGCCAGTAACTGTCTGCACCTCGCCTCCAACCTCACAACTTCCCTGACTTCAATATACCACCGACTGGAAGATGGCGGATTCCTTCTTTTGCATGAGTGTGTAGCGCCTGAAGTTATGGCCATGTTTGGCTATTTTGAAGACGTATGGGACTTTGAAGATGATGACATCAGATCATTCGGTGCCTATCTTGATTCGTCCAGTTGGAAGGCGCTGTTAACGTCCGTCGGGTTCGAACTGGTGTCGGTGAAAAATGATGGTGATTATTCCTCTCTATTTCTCTGTCGAAAACCTGCTCTTGAAAAGCCAGGTACTCATATAAAAATTAATGAGTCGGAATGGTCTGGCATTACACGACTTCAGGCAGAGCTGGATAGTGGGAAAAGCTCGGCACTCTGGTTGCACGGGAACCGAGAGTCCGCTCCCGGCTTATTGGGATTGACTAACTGTGCCCGCTACGAACCGGGCGGCGATCGGTTAAAACTGCTTTATAATGATGATGACCGGGATCTTCCTGAAGATGTAAAAAATTCTATCGACCATGCTGCTCTGTATCAGAATGTAGTACTTGATGGCGTATGGGGTAGTTATCGCCATGTTCCCTATAGAAAAAAGGCAACAATAGACACAGATTCCGCTGCTCTGGCAATAGAGATTGTTGGTGATTTGTCCAGCATGAAATGGGAATTGGCAAAGAACTATCGCAGTGAGGGTGAAGACATTCAAGTGGCCTATGGCTCATTGAATTTCAAAGACATCATGCTTGCCACCGGCCGTATCCCGGCCACCTCTTATGGAAAGGCCTCAGTTACCTTGATTGATGAGTTTTCCGGCGTAAGTAAAAATGGTGGCAGAGTGATGGGTATGTCAATTGAACAAACCGTGTCTACCAGGATTTCGAGGAATAACCTACCTAAATATTGCGTATTGGATGTTCCTGAGTCATGGACTTTGGCACAAGCTGCGACAGTGCCTGTTGCCTACTACACAGCTTACTGCGCCTTACAAACGCGAGCACGGATCACCGCAGGTCAATCTGTCTTAATTCATTCTGCTTTGAGCGCTGTTGGACAGGCTTGTATTCGAATCGCCTTATCCATCGGGTGTGAGGTCTATGTAACAGTTGGTACCGAGGCAAAACAAAAACGCATACACGAAATGTTTCCGGCAATTGCAAAAAACAATATCGGCCACTCACGAGATCGACGGTTTGAACGCTGGATCATGAACAGAACACAGGGTAAAGGTGTTGATGTCATAGTGAACTCTCTGGCTGGCGAACTATTGCATTCCGGCTTGCGTGTGATTTCCAAATACGGAAAGTTTATTGAGATTGGTAAATATGACATGAGTCAGAATACGCCTGTCGGCATGGGCGTTTTTCTGCGCGACGTGACTTTTATGGGCGTGGGTTTAAATAATATCGCTCTAGATAATACGCCCGAAATGGAGGAGCTATGGTCGCTAATGAAACGGGGTATTAGCGACGGTGTTGTTGTGCCTCTAACCCCTATAGTATTTGGACGAAACCAAACTGAAGAGGCGTTTCGACTTTCGGCGAAAGGCGAGCATACGGGAAAGGTTATGCTGGCATTATGCGAGCAACCCGACGAAAAGCAGTTCAATGATCCAGGCTGGACATTTCCGGTAGAAAAATGTTTTTGGGCCAATCCGGAAAAGAGTTACCTCATTACCGGCGGGCTTGGAGGTTTCGGCCTTGAATTAGGGAAATGGTTGGTAAGTCGGGGCGCAAGGTCGCTTGTATTGACATCAAGATCTGGTTTGAGAACGCCTTATCAAAAAGAATGTGTACGGGAAATGGAGCGGCGAGGAGTTCATATTGTCGTATCAACGCGAGATGCTTCCGACTCCGAGGACTGTCGGTTACTACTGTCTGAGTCCGAATCGTATGCCCCCGTTGGCGGTGTATTTCATCTTGCGATGGTTCTGCAGGATGCATTGCTCGAGAATCAAACGAAAGATAAGTTTAGAAGTGTGTTGACAACAAAACTCGACGGAGGACGACACCTTGACTACTGGTCACGCGAACTTTGTCAGGGAATTGAGCACTTTGTGGTTTTTTCATCGCTGGCGGGTGGACTTGGAAATCGTGGCCAATCGAATTATGGCTATGCCAACACAGGTTTAGATCGCCTTTGCGAGCAACGTAAGGAGCAAGGATATCCAGCATTGTCAATTCAGTGGGGCCTGGTTGGGGATGTAGGTTTTGTTCAGAAGAACGCGGATCGAGCCGACCTGGCTTCCTTGCGAACCCTGCCGCAGGGAATCGGTTCCTGTTTGAGCACTCTAGATTCCTACTTAACTGACACTGACCATCCAGTCGTGTCAAGTTATGTCAGAGAGCGTGCGGACTTAGGTGGACAGGAAAGTGAGCAAAGTACATCTGTAACAAAGGGATTCTCTCAGCTGCTCAAAGAGGTTTCCAAAATACTGGGCCTGCCAAACGTGGCTAAAGAGGAATACGACACGCCGTTCGTGGATTTTGGCCTTGACTCACTAATGAGTGTTGAGATTATTACTGTTCTCGATAATGACTACCAGATTACCCTGGATATCCCCGGCTTGAGAAAATGCTCGTTTGCGCAGTTGGCGCAAATGATTGAAGGTGGTGCTAACAGCAATGGTTCAGAGCAACTCACCGGAATTTCCAACAGCCAAAATATCCCAGTGGAGAATTCCTCTGCCGAAAGTACTATAAAAATGGCAATTACCGGTAAGCCTGTCATTGAGGAAGTTACAGCACCGGTAGGCAGCGCCGAAGCTATCTACTTTCTGGCTGGCGTTATTATCGACCCGGTGGACTACCTCACCATTCAATCCTATGGCGATGGAAAAATGATATACGCCATTCGTTACGATAGAGCGAAGTCGTTCACAACGTTATTCGAGGAAATATCGAGTCATATGGCAGATGTTTCCACCAGGGTTGATTCAGTCAAGCTTGTTGGTTACAGCGCCGGGGCGATGGTCGCACATAGATTTCTGAGCACGTTTAATAGTGATCAGCTTTCGTGTCCACTGAAATCAGTATCTGTGTCGCCAGCGCAGGAGACTGTATTCGATGATTTGATTACTCTCGGCAGTGATGCCTTGTTGAATTTGTCTGATGAAGAGCTTATCGACCGAATGAAGAGCACAGATTTCTGGACTGATCTTTCGCAGCTGAGCCATACAGAATTGAAGCAGCAGCTTTTGCTGCTATTAGAGGGCAATATTAAAAAGCAGGATTATGGTGTTGTCGACCTTATGATCCTACCTGCCAACGATCCGCACTGCTGGCCATATGAAAAAGGCAAAGGCTTAGCGAAAAAGGTACTCACTATAGATGCGGATCATGAATCTGCACTAACCAGTTTGCGCGAATATTTCTTTTAAATTAGTCGGTTACCAAGGGTAAATAGATAAATTCGAATTAAGAGATAGGGTTAGCGCGATGAGCAATACGAGTAGTGCTGCTGCAGTGGAGTTGGTCAGGAAAACCAAGGATGAAAACCCGCCTGAACAATCCATTGTGACGTTGTCGGGGCAGATGCTAATTCGGCGGCTCATGTTGAATATCTTTCAGCCCTGGGCACAGATTACCTGGCAAGGCTCCATCGATTAAATCTTGTGTCGGGCAGCGTTTTGTCTTATTTGTATTTCACAGGAATGAAATATGGTATTTTTAACAGGGAGGGATTGCCGAACTACGATAGCTATTATATTAAAAGTCATCTTTCTGCTAACGAAGAAATCGACCAGGTCTGGAATCAACATCGCTCATGGCTAACCAATGTAACTGTGTTTGCAGGTTTGTATTTTTGGTTGACCCAATGATAGAGGCATTTAGCACCGGTAAGTGAGTTAGGCTTTTCACATAGAAACGTCAGATAACGCGTGTAGTCACTGTTCACCGGGATCATACGTGTCATATTCTGCCCACCCCCCTTTTTGTGGGCCTATGATACCGAGGCTATTGCTGAAACAAATAGCGAAGCGGTGCCAGGCATTAATACAAAGGAGTGATGAATCAGGGAGTGATGAGCCAAGTGAATGAAACTGACTCTTTATCGGGCAGGCATCAGGTTGTCATTGCTGATGACCATGCGATAGTTCGCAATGCGCTGAAAGAAATCGTAAATGAAATTGATCACACGTCGGTCGTCAGCGAGGCAGAAAACGGTTTTGAAGCGATAACTCTCGCGAAGTCGATAAAACCAGAATTGTTGATGCTGGATAGCGTTATGCCGCTTGCTCGTGGCATGGACGTGTACAGTGAAGTGCGGCGCTGGTCGCCGCAAACTAAAGTAATAGTAGTTACCGGATTTACCAGTGTGGGTCATCTTGCAGATTGGATCGAGGTTGGTATCGATGGCTTGTTTTTGAAAAGTTGCCCACCGCAGGAAATCAAAACCGGAACCGAACTGGTACTCAATGGTAGCGTTTACCGTTCGAACGCAGTCACTGCGATTCTCGAAGAAGTTACCGAAAGGCCCACTCTGACTTTGCGTGAACGACAGGTATTGCATCTGATCGCAAGAGGGCAATCGAACAAGGAAATAGCGGATCAGCTTTCGATCAGCTCGAAGACTGTCGACAATCATCGCACTCGTATGATGTCGAAGATTGGTGTGCATTCCATAGTGCAACTTCTTGCCTATGCACTGAAGGAAGGATTGCTCGATCAGGGAGCACAGCTTTAACAGGCTATTGCGTTGCAGGTCCTGCACCGGAAGTTTTATCATCAGATGCTTTTTCCACAGCCAGTGTCGTCGAGGTGATCTGCCTTGGC
>CAZNOB010000137.1:0-14351 GCA_964574535.1 uncultured Granulosicoccaceae bacterium
ACGACGAAAAGTAACCAAAAGTCGTGTTGCGACAATTCAGCCCTTCGGGTGCCTGTGGCATTTTGAGAGTGATCGTGCAAGAGGGTCGCGCAAACAGCCATCCATGGCTGACAGCGCTCTTTGCGCCATCCCTGGCGCGCCGACCCACTTGCACGATCACTCTAAAACTGATTAAACGCGGGTAGATCAAAAGCACAAGAGCAAGAGCGCGAACGCTTTTGTTTTCTTTCGGTTTATCGTTCTTACCGGGTGGCATTTTATGTCAGCGAAAATACATGGTACGAAAAATTAGCAAATTATTTTTTTGATGAAAGCCTGCGCGGCGGAACCTCTGCTGTTGTGAACACGCTCTGACGGTGGGTTTTCATCGATCTTTTTCGGGGTAACCAAATAACTATGCGCCTTAAATGTTGGTGCCATCATTTAATATGGCAAGGGCCCTTGCTATGGTGCGTTCTCCCATCCGCTTCTTCATCCAAATACTAAAAATCAGACACTGATGCGTTTGTTTTAACGTTTAGTATGAACCACTACAGCCTGCAGGCTAAATGGTGTTCTGTGATCCTGAATATTGCAGGTAGCTTGATAGTCGATGCATCATTTGTAGTACCGCGAGCCAGGTAACCATTTCAACAATGCCATCGGGGGAGATTCGGGCGAACTGACATTCCTGCACAATGTCTCTGGTGATCATGGCTGGACTGGGGGACGCGGCTCTGGCCATCGATAACAGTGCTTTGTTTTGCACTGATTCTACCGGTGGTGGCAGCGCCGGGTTTGTCGCAAATTGCTCTAGTGACTCGATTAGTTTAGCTGTTAGCGGTTCGATGCTGGTCAGGTTTGTGACAACAGTTTGCAGCTGATCGTCGTGGATTACTTTGGCAAATACAACACCCGCCATGATTTTTACATCGATTCCGATAGTTGACTGAGACTGGTTAAGATTTTCACACAACGTAGCGGTTATGGCGCGTAAGGCTCTGGAATTTTTTAGCTGAGATAAAACAGGGAAGTTGAAGCCTGTTTTTTGTTTTAAATAATCACCCACCTCAGGCCATCGGTCTGGCACTCCGTGTTGCCATTTTTTGTCTAACTTTAAAGCAGCGGGGGCGTGCTTGATGACTGATAGTTTGGTCCACAGGCTATCTGCCGCAGGCTTTTCCGTGGTGCCATTGTGTTCCAGGGCTCGGCCTGCTTTGCCAGGCGTCCAGTTTTCACCCATGGTTTGACGTGTTTCGGCGACAGTGCTGGTTTCTAACTGAACGCCTGTTGCGTCCATAAATTTGTTTAGAAAACCCATCATTGCAACACCCAGTGCAATCCACTCCGCCTCTACGGGGCTGTAGTGTTTTTGCAAGGTGTTATGTTCGTCTTTAGTTATTTCACAGGGGATCCGAGACAAGGATCTGGCGACGGCTACCACTGCCAGTTCTTTTTCGGAAAAGTGATCTTCCCCCAGGAAAGCTGCGGCCACAGTCTTTGGGTCTGCACCTCTGCGAAGTGCATACGAACAGGTATGTGCGGTGCAATAGGGACATTCGGCAGCGCGACTGGCAACGTACATGCCCAGACCGACCATTTCCTTTGGTGCTTTGCCAACACCGAAAATGGCGAAAGGTAAATTGAGAAAATTGGGTACGATCAGATTGTAAGTGCGAAAGGCCGGGGGCCAGATTTCAAGATAGCGATCGCAGTTCGGCACAACTCCGATTAGAACCCGAACCAGCTCCAGCAATGCACCGTATCTCTCGTGCAACGTGTCCATAGAAACAGCATCGTGTTCCAGTAGTGATACGAGTAGGTCGTCGTGGGTGGTTTGTGTTGTTTTTGCAGGCTGCAAGCTGATTCCTCTTTCCGGTTGTCCGAGTACCACTGTGATAGTTTTAACCTGAGACTTTTTGTTTATTGAATTCCAATCTGGATTTTGAAGTTTAGAAAATTCAGTGGGCCAGGTAAATGGTGTGGATTCATCAGGGGGTAAAAAGGCGAGATGTTCTCGCGCACTTCGCTACATATGTTTATACAGAAGAGGCTTTTCGATGTCTTGAATCTTTACGTTTCCCGTCTGTTTACCAGATGGTTTTCTGGATATACGCCGGTAAAGTCGTCGACGTTTTTCAAAATGCAGTGAACGAGGATAATAACCTGGTGGATGTGCTTTTGCAGTCAAGCTACGATCGCAGCAAGAATGGTCTAATTGAGGTATTGCCAGAGACTATTAAATCAGCGCACGGCAGGGCGGAGGTTCGAGCGAAAACATAACCCTGGTGTTGCATAAAATTCCGGCCCAAAACCGCTGCGCTGCCTCTTTAGCAGCATCTAGGGCGCTGTACTCACTTTTTCTGAATCTCACTTAGAATGACCAGGCTCAATCCAGTAAAAATTCCGTGCAGCGCCTTATATACCGCTCTATATGCTTTTGAACTCGAAATTTTATGCAACACCAGGGGTAATCAATACGTTTGCCTGACTAGAATACAGAAAAAAATATGTTTATCGGCTCAGGAAGTCGCTCGGGGCACTCATTTAAAGTGGAGTTGATGGCGTTTAATTTTGATCTTTACTACGAGTGCCCGAGACGTTAAGGTTTTCGAATGGAACCATCTGCACTCGGCCTAAAATACGACAAAATTGCACAGTGGTGGAATGACCAACATTTTGAGTCTTCTTATGGTGTCAGTCAGTTTGAACGGGCTGTTGGTTATGCCGCGAGTGGTGGAAAAGCACTTGATGTAGGCTGTGGCGCTGGTGGAAGGTTTGTTGACATATTGCAAAATCGAGGCTTTTCGGTTACTGGCCTTGATGTGTCTAAAGAGATGGTGAAATTGGCTGGCAATAATCACCCGGAACACACATTTATACATCAGGATATTTGCAGCTGGGAAACAGAGGAGAAATTCGAATTCATTGTTGCGTGGGATAGTATTTTTCACTTGCCACTCGTCATGCAAAAGCCGGTTGTTGCAAAGTTATGCGGGTTTTTAGCAAAAGGCGGTGTGTTAATTTATACGTTTGGCAATGCTGAGGGAGAGCATACAGATCAATGGCGCGATGATACTTTCTACTACAGCTCTATTGGCATTAATGAAAACATGAAAGTACTTATGAATAATGGCCTTTCCATTTTGCATCTCGAGCTGGATCAGTACCCTGAAAAACATGTTTATGCAATTGCCATCAGGCCTTAGTGAGGCTATTAGTTGACCAGTTTTACATTGGTGCTTCAAACGGATAAATGTTGTGGCGTCTGAATAATATTGCAGGAAGAAATCCAATGGCAGGTCTGATTTGTAAACCGTAAAATTGGTTTGAGCTTGCCTATGTATGGGGTAGTGGGCTGTTTGGAAAGTTCGATAACACTTTGTCTTGGTGACAGTCGCCCTAGCGGTGTTAGAAAAATTCGACGCAGGCCCTGCTATCCTGCTTTTTTCTGTCTCGCTCTGACGGCTGTCACTGTGAAAAGTTTGTTACCGAACTTCCCGCACAGCCCACCAGCCTTTATGTATTTAGCTGGGCTGTTGATTTACAGTCCAATCGTATTTCATATATTTAACACGATAATCCGCTGGGATTTTATTTTCCCTGAATAAGTTGATATAGCCGATTAAGTCGTCTGCCTTTCCTGATGCTACGAAGTCTTTGGTATAAAAATCCATGATTTTGGATACCCGTACAGTTTTCTTGTTGTTGTCAATCGTCAGGTGTTTATCTTTGTTGAAAAATTCCACACTCACTGACTGGAGCATTTGTTCTAAATTGCCTTCCGTGAATGCTTGCTGGGGAAGGCGAGGGCAATCTCTCACCATGCAGTTCAACGCGAAGTGCGTGCGAGGTTCATCCAGAGGGCGTATGATTTTGTTCTCGTAGTGGTACAGGTTTGTTTTTTTCCCTCCTATTGTGATTTTCCTGAATCTAAAGAACGATGCTCTTTTTCGAAGAGATGAAATATTTTTCGGAATGCCTCTGTCAATAATCCCATGCATGGCCAAAGCATTATAGGCATTAACATGATACGCCAGGACTTGCGCACGATTTGTAAACAGTTCTGCATGTGTTTGCGGGCTCACTTTTTCTATTGCTGAGACAAACGCATTTAAATCTGCAGGGTTTTTTGCCAAAGCCTTGAAATCTGTGCGGCCTTGCCCGTCGACATAATTAGTCAATACGTTTTGCCAGTTCGGCAGAGCGTTCAGGTAAGGGTTATTTGAATTCTGCGCCAATGCAAGTGTGGGAAATAAGATGATGTAAAAAAATAGAGTGATGTGCTTTAGCATGAGAGTTACCTTTATCATGTTGTGCTATTTAGTTTTCAATTCGTATTAACAAGAGTTGGGGTCATTTTACGAAATTTACAGTTTTCGGCATTGGTTCGTAATGTTGTATTTTGCCGTCAGTATTTTTAAATGTAATAGGCTGCAGTATGTATGTGTCACGATTAGCATTATGTTCACACATGGAAACAGGTCCCTTTGCTGTCATAACCATAAACGAGCAAGCATGTACTCTTTTTTCGTCTAATTCGTTTGCATCCATAAAATTTTGAATAAAAAAGGTTAACGGGTAAATACGGCCTTTCGCTTTAAACAGGTCCGTGCCCATTTGACGTATCTGCATAGCGATGTATCGTATGCCTTTAAGCCACCAGTGAGGCTTTTTTAGCAATGTGCCTGCGAACGATTTTACTAATATGGATCGTTTTTCCAATCTATCCCATCGGATTGATTTGAAGTCATTAATAAAGCTGCCAAAAAACTCTTTAGAGTGCACTAGAGCAAAGATATTTTTATTTGTCACGAGAGTAGGCAGATAACTATGGCATTCAGTGTGTCCTACTTGAATTGCATCCCACGGTAAGTTTTTCTTTGCGCCTTTATTTATTTGTTCTCGGACCGTTTGCTGATTAATGATGAAGTCTCGTCTTCCCCATTCACCTCTTCCGGTTTCTGCTTGCAACTGAAATGAGACCAAGCCAACTTCGTTTGCATGAGATTTAAAAAATTCAACCAAAGCTGGTAGTTCTTCAAAATTCTCCCGATGTATTGTTGTATTGAACATGACATGGAGACCAAGCCCGGCAGCACGCTGAATATATTCTGTACGAATTACATTGAGTGCTAATTCTGTATCGCCTTCCTTGCGTCGCTGAGTAGTATCTACATGAAACGCAACATCGCAAAGCCCTGCATCTGCAAGATTTGTTAACAGCTTGCGGCTGGCGGCGATACCGTTAGTGAAAAGCGCGGGATAAAGCCCTATGTCACGGGCGTATCGTACGATTTCGATGAGTTCTTTGTGCTTGCGTAATGTCGGGTCGCCGCCGGTAATTTGTACATGAGTGCCTGCCCCGTAATGCTCGAATACCTGATCCAGGCGCCTGTAGATTTCCTGGATAGGGATGTCTTTAACAGATTGAGAGTTCTCTGATAAATAGCAGAGAGTACAATCGAGGTTGCATTTTTGTGTAATTTCAACTGCAACACATCCAATTGTATGAATACGGCCTAGTACCTGGTTGGGAGTAAACAGTTCACCCATTCGGGTAGCAGTCGAATTCAATGCAGTTTCTCTATCGCCTCCGGGATTATCTGGTGTAGAGTATGTTAGGTTTTGAAAGCTAATCATTTGGACCTTGTTATTTGTTGTCTACGGTAAAGGCAAGCCATGCGAATATTGTTAGATAAGTTTTATAATATAAATACATACCCTGTGTTAAGGGTTTGTGTACTCGGTATAACCCTTTTGGTTTCTAGCAGTGTTTTTGCGCAGGAAACTCAATTTCAGAGGCTTGTACAACGTGTATTTCAGCAACCATATGATGAACTCCCTCAGTTGGAAGTGTCTTCAAAAAGATTTGGGAAAAAAGGCGATAATCCCAAAAATAAATTGTTTAGAGCAGCCAGGCGGACATTGTCTGACGAAAGCGACTGGTTGCCTTCGGCAACTGAACCCAAGCTTTTCAATGCCAATGGCATATGCTTTTCCGGTAAGTGGGTAATTGATACAGCCTCAGATTATACTGGAATATTTGCACAAAACTCTCACGTAAATATAATTGCAAGGGCTTCAGTAGCACTGTCTGGAACCAGGCAAAAGCATAAACGAGCCTTTGGCATGGCAGTCAAGATCTTCGACAAAAATAATGAAGAAAGTTCGAATCTATTTGTTATGCATTCTATGGCAGGAGTTAAAACCAGGCACGTGTTGGATCTCGAGTTAGATAATCATCCCAAATTGGGCGGCCTGCCTTCTTTTTCGCAAATACCAACTTTACTAAGAATTAGCAAAGACCTGCAGCGGGCGGATAAATTGACAGGCGCGAATACACCAGAATTGAATTATCGCTCAGTAGCTTCTTTAGCAGCGCTCGGCAATAGTAGTACAAGCGTGGTCTCACCAACCTGGGTAAAAATTTCGCCAAAAACTCAGCATAGGGAAGACCAGGATGACTTCAGAGATGAGATGTCTGTTGAGCGTTACCCGAATCAAAAAATTGAGTATTCAGTCCATGTTGCTACTGGTAACAAAAGTGAAAAGGATAAAGCCGTTTGGGTGGCACTGGGCCGTTTGACTTTAGAAAAGTCAGTTGTTTCCAGTGCATGTGATATCAATCTGCATTTTACGCACCCCAGGCAAAGTGCGACGAACTGACTGACATACTTGGTGAGAAAGTTGTATTTCCGGTTGTTGGCGTAAACACCTGAAGGGTGCGAGTAGTAATCTACCCGCACCGATTAAACAGGCTGTGCAAGGATTGAGCTTAGTCGGGTGCTTTGGTGTATCGAAGATACGGAAAAACTGCGTTAAATGACCCAAATTTCGCCCTGGCGTCTTCGTCGCTGACAGTTGGTGGAATAATGACATCTTCGCCCGGTTGCCAGTTGGCCGGTGTTGCTACACCTTTTGCTGCTGTTGTTTGTAATGCATCCAGTGCGCGTAGTACTTCGGCAAAATTTCGCCCGACTGTCATCGGGTAAGTCATACTTAATTTCAATTTTTTGTCGGGACCAATAATGAAAACCGACCTGACGGTCGCGCTGTCAGCGGGTGTGCGGCCATCCGGCATGTAGGCCTCGGCCGGTAGCATGTCGAACAATTTTGAAACAACAAGTTCTTCGTCAGCGATAATCGGGAAGCCGGCTTTGGCGTTGGCAAATGATTCAATGTCCCCTTTCCATTTTTTGTGGTCATTGGCACTGTCAACCGATACGCCAATGACTTTTGTATTGCGACTGGCCCACTCTTGCGCTAGTTGTGATACGGCACCGAATTCTGTAGTGCATACCGGCGTGAAGTCTTTCGGGTGTGAGAACAATATTGCCCAGTCGTCACCGATCCAGTCGTGAAAATTGATCGTGCCCTGATCAGATTCGGCATCGAAGTTCGGCACTGTGTCGTTGATTCTGAGGCTCATGGGTTGCTCCCTTTTGTAGTGTGTTGGTGTACTGTTGAAGACAGCCGTCTCCAAAGATGCAATGTGTTCGAAAGAGTGGCTACTGAAGACAAGACTCGTGATATGTGGCGCATGGAGGCAAAGTCAAGTAAGTGGAGTATGTAATGTGCGGCCAGCCGAGACCCACAGTTCCACACACTGCCTGTTTGTTCATCCGAGAGGTGCGGATGGTTAAAGTGGTTTATATATCGATATTGAGGTGACTGATCGTGCTGCTTTTAGTGGCTGATCGAGGGGTCGCATAGCGACCCTCATTGAGTGGCGCACTTTAGATACACCGGCTTGCCGGGGGCTTATGCCGGTTAGGCATTCGACAATCAGCTGATTTAGTCTCAGCGTATGTCGTCAGCCAGGTAGCCACCCGGGACCCCGTCCTTTGAGAAAACTATCTGCCAGAGTTGATTGCCTCCGGCCCGGAATCCACCGGCACAGGCCAGCAGGTAATAGCGCCACATGCGAAAAAATTGTTCGTCGTAGTTATCTTTAAGTGTTGGCCAGGCACGCTCGAAGTTTTCATACCAGCACATTAGTGTGCGTGCGTAGTCGGCGGGAAAGTTGTGCCAGTCTTCAATGTTTAATACACCTTCTGCCGCTTCGGTGACTTGTCTGGATGAGGGCAACATTCCATTCGGAAAAATATAGCGGGTGATCCATGGATCGGTGCGGGTTACAGAGAATCTTCCTCCGATTGTGTGCAGTAAAAATAAGCCTTCCGGAGACAGGCAGCGGCGGACCATTTCCATATAGGAGCGAAAGTTTTTGTGCCCGACATGCTCGAACATGCCGATTGAATATATCTGGTCGAACGATTCATCGACATCGCGGTAGTCCTGAAGTCTGATCTCGACCGGTAAATCGGCGCATACTTCGCTTGCCAATGAATGTTGATCTGCAGATATAGTGATACCGACGCCCTCTATGCCATAACGTTCGGTAAAATATTTTAGTGCACCACCCCAGCCGCAGCCGATGTCCAGTACTCGCATTCCCGGTTTAAACTGTAGTTTGCGGGCAATGAGGTCAAGTTTGTGTTCCTGTGCCTGATCAAGATTTTCGGCGCGACGCCAGTAACCACAACTGTAGATCATCCGCTGATCAAGCATTGCCCGGTAGACATCCTGCCCAAGATCGTAGTGTTGTTTGCCAACCTGACGCGCACGCGCTTTAGACTGCAGGTTTCGTAGCTGCGCATGAAGCACGAAAATAAGGTGTTTGAAGGGGCGCGTCTGCAGGTGAAATCCTGCCTTGTGCGCGCGAGCGATCATTTCGTCAAGCTGATCGCATTCCCACCAGCCTTCCATGTAGCCTTCGCCAACACCCAGCATACCGTCGGCGACTATCCTCTCGTAGATCCGATCATTTGAGATCCGCACGTCCCATGGGCGATTGCCCTCAATGCGTATATCGCCGGCTGCGAGTAGTGATTCGATTCGATTTCGGTATTGATCGCTGAGCACGCTACAGTCTCTCCATTAGATATTTTTATAGGCTTTTTGAAATTGTGCATTTTATCTTATAATGACTTGAGGCCACACACCAGCAAGTCTCGGAGTGGTTCCTGCCGCCAGGCTCACAGCAGGATTTTGTGGCGTGCCGAACCCTGAGTATTAGCGAGGCAAGCATCTCTTTCTTGTGGCGGTTTGTATGCAATCTTTCCCTTCAATGAGGCAGGCTGTAGTCGATTATGCGGGTGGCAAGGTCGGGGGCATCGTGAGTGCCGTAAACACCGTGTTCATTGTGGATGCGGGTGGCAAGATAGTAGTTTGCTGCCGGGTCATTGGCATAGGTAACCATCAGTGACGCCTGTATAGCTCTGGCCAGGCGTGATGCCAGGCCGCGTGCAGAACCCGGAGTGAAATTACGACCGTGTATGTCTGATTTTAATTTATCGAGGAAATTGTCTAGATGCTTGTCGGCGCCACGCGAGAGTTCAAGTTCATTGAACAAGGCCTCAGAGGCTTCGGGTGATTTTTCCAGCGCGCGTAATATATCCAGACTCTGAATATTGCCGCAGCCTTCCCAAATTGAATTTAGCGGGGACTCACGGAAAAGGCGTGGCATTGTAGATTCTTCGACATATCCGCTGCCTCCCAGACATTCCATACACTCGTAGACCAGTTGTGGAGTCCGCTTGCAGATCCAGAACTTGCCTAACGGAGTCGCAAGCCGCGCCAGTAGTTGTGAGGACTCGTCCTCCGGGTTGTCAAGGGCAGCTGAAAGACGCAGCGTTTGCCACATGGCTGCTTCTGACTCGACGACCATATCTGCAAGGACGTTCTGCATCAGGGCGTGCTGGTTGAGTCGCTTGCCGAAGGCGTCCCGGTGCGCGCAGTGATGTAACGCTTGCACTACGGCCTGGCGCATTAGTGATGCTGAACCCAGCATGCAGTCATAGCGTGTCATTGCGACCATTTCGATAATCGTATTGACCCCTCGACCTTCCTCACCAATTAACCAGGCTTCAGCATCACGGAACTCAATTTCACTGGATGCGTTGGACCAGTTACCTAACTTATCTTTAAGGCGCATTATGTTGAAATGATTGAGCTCACCGCTTTCAGTCCAGCGCGGCATTAGAAAACACCCCAGACCGGCATCGGTTTGCGCCAGGACCAGAAACCCGTCACTCATGGGTGCCGAACAAAACCACTTGTGGCCAGTCAGCAGATAGATATTTCCTCCACCGGGTTTTCCGGCAGGTGTTGCTGTTGACTGATTGGCTCGAACATCAGAGCCTCCCTGTTTTTCGGTCATGGCCATGCCAATGGTCAATCCTGGTTTGTCATACCAGGGGATGTTGCGGCCATCATAGTGAGGGGCTGTGACTAAAGGCAGCCAGCGTTCTGCAATGTCCGGTTGGTTGCGCAGTGCGGGAGTTGCGGCGAAAGTCATGGTCGTCGGGCAGGTGGTGCCACATTCCCCCTGGTTGTGCAGGTAAACCAGGGCGGCGCGAACCGCATGTGCGCCTTTACGCGTGTCTCGCCACGGCAACGATGGCAGTCCTGCCTCTATTGCCTGTGTCATTAGCAGATGATAGGCCGGGTCAAAGTCGACCTGATTAATCCGCTTGCCAAATCGATCATGAGTTCTAAGCCGAGGCTTGTTGATGTTTGCCCGTACGCCATCGGTCGTCATAGTCTCGACCGCGATTTGTCCGTATTCACGTAATGCACTATCACCCCAGTCTCCACCGAACTGGCTTACCGCAGAATGCAGTGCCTGGTCTGACAGATACAGGTTGTTCGAAAATTCCGGCGGCTGATTCAGTACCTGATGGGTTTCATGGGCAGGCATTGTGTGCGTCTCCGTGTTGTAAATGGATGCTTATAAGCGTGCAGTTGGGCCATTGGTTGAAGCGCGAGGTACAAATGTGACTCAGGTATTGATGTTAGTCAAGACAACGGCCAGGGCACACGTCGTCAGAACTTTTGAAGGCAGAAACGTTCGATGTGAAATTTAACATGGACCACAGGAGTATCTGTAAACCAAGCTTATCAAACAGTAAATGAGCGAAGGTGGCGACGTATAGTGACGTGGATTCACCTGCTGTGTGATGCTATTTTCTCAGGGAGCGCGGGAAGGATAAAGTATTTAAGCCACCTCACGCAGTAGTTGCGCTGGTGAGACAGAAATCGCGCGAGAAACCCATAGTGCTCCTGCACCCAGGCACAAAATAACGATACCAAAAGCAACGGCTGTTGCTGACATCCAGGTGATCGGTCCAACTGGTAGTTCAAGCCACATTGTTGCTACCAGGGTGCCGAGTGCACAACCCAGTGTTGTGGCAAATAAAGCCACAACGGTTCCCAGTAACAAGTACTCAATACCCAGGGCCTGCATTAGGCTGCCGTGTCGGCTGCCGATGGCATGCAGTATGGCTGCCTCCTGTAACTGCCGTTGCTTGTTGGCAGCGACCACACTCGCGAGTACCAACAAGCTGGCCACCAGGCTGGTGATTGCAACAATGCTCACTGCAAGTGCTGCCGCGTTCAGGATGCGGCGGGCAGAATTGAGCCCGCGAGCCGTGCGTATTGTCACGACAGCAGGGTACATGGATGCAATTGCATTGGAAGCGGCTATATCAATCGCTGTGTTATTGAGTGAAGATTGTAGGTCAGGGTTGGTGTTGAGAGCTCTGCTGTCCTGATACGCTACACCGACATAGCGTGTTATGAAGTTGTCAAGAACGCCGGGGCTGAACAAGGCTTCAAACCAGAAGCGCGTTTCGAAGTTGCCTTGTGCATAAATTGCTACAAGCTCGGCCTCCAGCGTTTTACCGGTTATGCTGAAGGTTAACGTATCACCGGGTTTAACCCCTATTTGATCGGCTTCCCGATCTTCCATTGCCACCAGTGGAGGTCCTGCATAGTCGGGTGTCCAGAAGGTTCCTGAGGTGGCACGCACGTTGTCGATTTGTTCAAGGCGGTAACTCAGCTTGTGCTCGTCGTATGCTTCCAGCGCTTCAGATGCTTCTGCACGATCATTCAGTGGCTCGCCGTTGACTTCTGTCAGTCGACCAAGCACCAACGGTACCGTGGTCACATCGGTGACACCCGGTGCCTTCGATACGATGGCCTCAAATTCTGCAACTTCCGGCGCCTGGATATCGTAAAACGCTAACGAAGGTGCTCTTTCGGGGACAGTGCTGTCAAGTAGTCGAACCATCGACACAATCACTATCGTTGCTGCAACCAATAGAGTTGACGCGATACCGAGGGAAAGTAATAAAGGGCGCAGCGGTGAACCGGGTTGATCCAGTCCTGCGAGCGCGCGGCGTGTTGCAAAGTGCTTGTCGATTTTCCCTGATCGTACAAGCCGTCGTGAAATGTTTTGAATGAAACCAACTAACCTGGACAGTGCAAAATACAAGAATGCCATAGATAAGACAAAACCGATTCCAATGACCGGGTCCGGGACCAGTATGATCAGTGCGATTGCAGATGCAACCCCAAGTGCCACACAAACAGCATTGGCACGCGGCGAGAGTGGTGCCCGGGCATCTTGCCATGTGTCACCACGAAGCAGACGTGCCGGTGCAGTAGAAAGACTTCTTGCGAGATTTGGAGCTGCGAACGCAAACGCCGCCAGAGTGCCAAAAGCCATTGAGCTTAGGGTAGGTCGAAGTAATAAGAGCGGGGATGTTGAAACGGGTAGCCCATCAGCAAGACTACGCGACAAAATATAAGCTATCAGTGCGCCTGAAAATGCGGCCAGCGCACTTGTTAGAGCAGCCACCAATAATACTTCGCCTGCCATGACCTTTGTACGCCAGGCATCACGCGCACCAATGGCAGACAGGGTAGCCAGATCTTCGCGCCTGGAGAGCATCCAGGCGGCAACACCATTCGCCACTCCAAGACCGCCAACTAACAAAGTAGCAACTGCAATTAACAACAATACTGCGGCGACCTCATTCAGTCGCTCTGATACGCGATCACGGCGATCTTCCACAGTGTTCAGCTCTGAGGTATTGTCGGGAAATGCTGCTCGCCATGCAGTGATAAAATCATCAGTATTACCGTGAAGGCCTCGGTTATGATCAATGCCCGGGCCTTCCAGTCTCAGTCGATATTCGTAGTCCACCAGGGTTGTCGGGCTTATAAGTCCGGTGGCATTCAAGGTGGCATCAGACACCAGTACCGGTGGGCCTCTGACATCGGCGGTAAAAGCACGATCAGGTTGATTGAGGATAATCGCGCGTACTGTCAGCTCGATATCTCCGACTAAAACTTTGTCACCAATTCCAAGATTTAAGTCGGCTGCCAACGCTGGATCTATTGCCGCACCAAAGTCGGCTGAAGCAGCCTGCATGCTGAGCGGTGGTTCAAATTGAAGGGACCCGTAAAGCGGGTAATTTTGATCTACACTTTGCAACTCTATGACGGTGAAGTCACCGTCTTGTGTGCCTAGCATGGTGCGTAATTCTGTTAGTCGGGAAACCGTCCCTTGTGTGGAAATCCAGCTCAGAACCTCGGCGCTTAACGGCTCGCGGACGTCCAGCTCGATATCGCCACCAAACAACTGGCGTTCTTCACCTGCGATACCATCACGAATAAGCGTCAGCAACCCGGTACAGGCTGCGATCAATAGCACGCCTAAAAATAGACTGGTGGCCAGAAGATGAAGCGGGCGAGCCCGTCGGTTGCCGATAAGGTCACGCCATAAAAAAGCCAGCACTGTTGTTGAATTCCTGTTCGTTCAGCTAGTTTAGTATTGAATCAGTAACGGGTTCGTGCACTTCCTGCAAATTGCCTTCGTGCAAACGAACCTGCCGCTGGCACCGTGCGGCGAGTGATGGATCGTGTGTTACTAATAATAAGGTGGCATCGTTCTGTTGATTTAATTCAAATAATAAGTCTGCTATTGAATCGCCTGTCTGGTTGTCTAGATTGCCGGTGGGTTCGTCAGCAACAATTAACGATGGCTGGTGAATCAGCGCGCGTGCAATCGCTACGCGTTGCCGCTCTCCGCCTGACATAGCGTTTGGATAGTGATCCAGCCGATGCCCAAGCCCGACATGATCCAGAAGCTCTGCCGCACGCACTCGTGTGCCGGTGCCACCCGCAATGTCCAGAGGCAGGGCGACATTCTCGAGCGCTGTGAGGCTGGGAATTAAATGAAAACCCTGGAAAACTATACCAATGGAATCACGCCTTATATCTGCGCGTGCATCACTGGAAAGCGTGTGCAGTGGAGTGCCGTTAAAAACCACCGAGCCGCTGTCTGGTGTTTCAAGGCCGGTTAAGACAAGAAGCAGTGAAGTTTTGCCAGAACCCGATGGGCCGACGATAGCAACACTTTGCCCGGCTTCTACCTGCATTGATGCATTGTTCAATACCTGCACAGAGGTATCGCCAGCAGTATAGGCAAGCTGGACATTTTCAATTGTGATCATCGGTGC
>CAZNOB010000138.1:0-14349 GCA_964574535.1 uncultured Granulosicoccaceae bacterium
TTATGGTGGATTGGCCCTGTGTATTTAGACAGCAGTTCATCATCGACCTCCGTGCCATCATACAGGCCAAGCAAAACTCCTCGTCGCTGAGAGCGGCCACGCATGTTTTTCAGGTCTTGTTCTGATTTGGTCAGACGTTGAGACATTCTTCTTGCCCATTGGCCCAGGCGCTCGTACATGAGATTAATAATCTCGGTGTGATTTTTTTCTCTGGCGAGATCTTTGAGTTCATACGGATCGTTTTCCAGATCAAATAGCATCGGACGGAATCCACCTTCGGCGTGCATAAACTTCCATTTTTTATCAGCCACCATAAACAGCCGGCAATCACGTGGTGCCAGTCCGAGTTTGACGCCGGCAGGAGTGACCGAGTAGTCGTATTCACTGATGGCAAACTCCCGCCATTGGTCTGGTGCTTCTCCGTGGATAAAAGGCAACAGTGATTTACCTTCAACGATATGTTCCGGTACTTCTCCGCCGGCGCTTTCGATGAAGGTGGCAACGCAGTCGATACTTTCGACCAGTTCATCGCACACTGTGCCACGAGTGCTGTCAGCCTTTTTTGATGGATCATAAATAATTAGCGGTACTTTAGCCGATACATCATGAAAGAGATCTTTTTCACCCAGCCAGTGGTCTCCCAAATAGTCACCATGATCTGAAGTCAATACGATAACGGTATCTTTCAGCCGATCGCTGTTTTCCAGATAATCCAACAGTACTCCCAGTTGATCATCACATTGTTTTACCAGACCCATGTAAGCGGGAATCACTGTCTCTCGCACTTCCTGACGCTGGAATGCCTTACCAATCCGGTTACTCGTGAATGCTTCGTAAACCGGATGTGGGTTATTGAGTTCATCACCATCACGTTGCAATGGCTGAATATCATCTGTGCTGTATTTGTTGTGGTAGGGGGCGGGCACAATATACGGCCAATGTGGCTTTATATAGGAGACATGAGCAAGCCAGGGTTTGTCTGATTGCTGTGTTTCAATGAAATCGATAGTGCGGCGGGTAAGCCAGGGCGTTTCAGAATCTTCTTCGCGAACGTTAGCCGGCATGCCGGCGTTTTGCATTAAAAAGCCAGAGGCAATTTGCCCGTCATCTGTGACGGATGCGTTGGCGTTTTCATGCCACGGGTTGCTGGCGAGATAGCCTTGTTGATTCAGGTATTCGTTATACGGTGAGCGTCGCTCATCGTAGAATCCATCCGGCCCTTCGCAAATCATTCCGTCTTCGCGAATATAGCTGTCAAACCCGCATTCGGACTGACGCAAACCGATGGTGTCGGTCTCGGACATGCCAAGTCGTTGCATGCCGTCTTTGTCTGCACGCATATGAGTTTTACCGATCAGGTGGCAATCCATCCCGATCTGTCGCAGATGATCCCCAAGCGTGTACTCGCCCACGCGTAGCGGGTAACCATTCCATTGTGCGCCGTGGCTGTGGCAGTAGCGGCCTGTGTAGAAACTCATTCTTGATGCACCACAAACCGGTGATTGCACATAACAGCGAGAAAACCTGACTCCCATTTTTGCTACTCGATCAAAATTCGGGGTGTCGAGTGTTTTATGGCCGGCACAACTGAGGTAGTCGAACCGAAGCTGGTCGTACATGATGAAAAGTATGTTTGGAGTTTTTCCGGTCATCGTTGCCGTAGCCTGAGAGGGAGCTTAGTCTGGATAATTTTTTGAGAAATCGACATTCAGAGTCAAAGCGCACGACAGACCCTTTTTAGAGTCTCTCAAATTTTGCCGCCGCACGAAACGCGTGCCAGTAGTTTCGCAGCGGCGATAAACGCGCCTCGGGCAGAAACAGATGATCGACGTTTTTTTTCATCGCATCTAATAATCTTAACTGCTGTGCCAGATAAACGTAGATTACCTTCGCGCCATCGGATTCAGCATGGTTGAAGGAAGCTTGTCCAAATCCGTCCAGTGAGCCCTGAATCTCTTTGGCTATTGTGTCGATTGACTCTGTAAGGTACCGGCATGCGTCTGCAGGAATATTGCCCGGTATAAACTGATTGGGTTTTATGTCCCTGCTTTCAAGTTCTGCCATTGGCAGGCACATCAAGCCATTGTTGATATGCGCGTGCAGGTATCGCAGGCAACGCAGACGGGATAATAAAATACCGGCGTCGCTTATCTTTTGAGCGGTCAGGGGGGCTTCTGGCAGATTGCAAATCAGCAGGCAACTGGTACCCCCGGTACGCATATGAAATTCTTTATTCTTCTTTTCAGTAGCCGGACTGCCGGATGTCAGTAAAGAGCCATAAGCTTCAAGTACGACTTCAAGATGTTCGAATAGCGCTATGCGATTTTTTGCGTTATTGGTATCGGGAGTGGCTTCAAGTGCGTTGTTGAGTTCGAGTGTTACGGGGTGCCGGTTAGTGTTGCGCCTTAGTTCTTCACGCCACCAGTCCACTTTTTTTTGCGCTACTTCAATTTCACGATTACTGAAACACAATTTGCTCCAGACTGAAACTAGCGTGGTGATTGCATGAAGTCGGCGTCTGGATGCGTCGGATGCATGCAGCAGGGCGTAGTATCTTCCGCTACCGGGCGGTATGGCATTGTTTAACCATTCGTCAATAGCGTTGTCTGTCATTAACCGGGTTCGGCCTCTTCAATGGCATTGGCGGCAAGCAGTCTTTTTTGCAATATTTTTAGCTTGCGGTCAATGCGAAATAAAATTCGTTTATCGCTGGTTCGCGATTTGATCGTCTCTATGCCCTCTGCAAGATACCTTTTTTTGCTGTCATCTAAAACATCTAATGCCACGGTAAATGCCTCGTCGGTCTCGCAGAGCATGGCGGCAGGTATCTCGGCCGTAGAAATCGGCGAAATACTACGCAGCAGATCGCACACAATTGGATAGTTAAGACGGGTCAAGTGACGCATTCTCAGTGATTCCTGTTTGATCAGTATCAATCGATCATATTCGTCGTCTTCGCGCATAGCTCGGCGCACAGCGCTGGTGATGACTTCATTCAGCATGGTCAGCGCATTTTTTTGTTCGTGCAGATCCGCACCCAGGCCGCAGGCGGTGTCGTAGCAGCGGTCCAGGTCCCGTTTTATTTTTGCAATCGTGTCGGCATCGCTATTATCCGCCAATGCGCCGCAGCGGGTAGCCAGCGCCGCCAGTTGCTGATTGAGTTGATTCAGCTCTTGTTGATCGCGTTGTTGTGCATCAGCAAGCGCTGCAGGAGCAGGGGGTTCTTTATCAGTAAAGAATTGGGGAAATCTGCTTTTACGGATAATCTGTCGTTCCCAGGCCCCGGGCCATTCCGAGAATTCTTTCTCTGGCATTTACCACCTCTATCGATTGTAGATATGACAATGAACAGGAGAGTATAGGTCGGCTTCGACAAAGTGGTAGCTGAGCCTCTATTTGCCAATAAAGTGGCATTTTTTTAGATTTGTCCGGCATTAAAGCTGGCGGCAGGTGTGGTGTCCGCTGATCAGGGGGGCAATCAATAATTAGTGATTGATGATTTTTGGTTCCAGATGATTGAAGATATCCAGTGGAGCTTGCAGGTAGCCATCAGCGTGCCACGCATTGGTATTGTCAGAACTACCGATATACCCCCAGCCCGCGATCAGGGTTGTCATACCGACGGCATTACCTGCCTGGATATCGCGCAGTGCGTCGCCGATATACAGGCATCTTTCCGGGTTTACATTGCTTTGCTGGCAGGCAAGTCGCATTGGCGCCGGATGCGGTTTAGCGTGTGTGGTGGTATCTGCGCCGATCACGCTGCAGCAGCGCGAGGTGAGGTTTAGCTGATCCAGCAGTTTCAGGGTCAGGTGTTCAGGCTTGTTGGTGATAATGCCCCACTGGATGTTATTGTTTTCAAGTGTGGTCAGGACAGTGTCCATTTGCTCGAATAGCTTGCTGTCGACGGCAATATTTCTCTCATAGGTTTTCAGGAATTCAATGCGAAGATCATTTAGTTGTGTGTTTGGATTGAGTTCCGGAAATCCGAGTTTTAGCAGTTCAATCGAACCGTGCGACACTTGCGGCCGGTAGAGCGCTTCGGCGACCGGGGGGCGTCCGTGGGCGACTAGCAGTGTATTCAGCGCGCCACCCATATCGGGTGCGGTGTCAATCAGTGTGCCATCCAGATCGAAGAATACTGCCTCGGTGTTCAAGGCTGTACCGGGTCGGTCGTTTTAACTGCGTGAGCGAGGTAGTTCACTTTGATGTCCGGCCCTGTGCTATAGATTTTCGATAACGGGTTGTAGCTCATGCCTGTTAGATTATTAATTTGCAGGTCGGTGTCGCGGCACCATTGCGCAAGCTCTGAGGGTTTAATGAAGTGTTTCCACTCGTGTGTGCCGCGCGGTAGCAGGTTTAGCAGGTATTCCGCGCCGACTATGGCAAACGCCCAGGATTTCGGATTGCGATTCAGTGTGGAAAAAAAAGCCTGACCGCCGGGTTTTAACAATGTGCTGCAGGCAGTCACGATCGATTCTGGTTGTGGCACATGTTCGAGCATTTCCATGCACGTTACGACATCGAAAACCCCAGCATGACTGGCTGCAAATTCCTCGGTAGAGACGCATTGATAGTCCACTTCAATTTCTGCTTCTGCGGCATGCATGGCTCCCACGCTCAGGGCTGCCTGTGAGAGATCTATACCGGTGACTGTTGCACCGGCGCGCGCCAGAGACTCAGTGAGAATTCCGCCGCCGCAGCCGACATCCAGGACTCGTTTGCCAGCTAACTCCGTGTAATTTTGGATGTAGTCGAGGCGTAAGGGGTTTATGTCATGCAGAGGTTTGAACTCACTTGATGTATCCCACCAATGGCTCGCAACGTCGCTGAATTTATCAATTTCGGTTTGATCAAAGTTGGCTGGCTGCTGGTCAGCACTTTCTGAAGGCTTGTTTTGCATAAAGCTTATCCGGAAATCTGGTTCGAAAGGCCTGCGGTATTTTGTCTTGTGCAAGTAAATAGCGACCCCGTGTGCGATCATATCAGGGCGGGAATACCAGGTGTGGTTTGTTGTGGGTTTAATTCAGTGAAGCGTCGGCTGGTTTGTACAGAAATTGTTGTCGACGTCGCTTGGACGCGAGGCTGTGCTGAGCAATTCAGGGTAGTGAAAAGTTTGCTGGTCGGGCCATGTGCAGGGCATCTTATAAAGAGTATTAAATATGCGACGCATGCCCCGGTATGTTACACTACGACGTTAATCTAAGCCGTCTTCCCCGTTTTTTTTGTCCAGGGCACACCTTGAGTAAAAATGTCTGATTTTGCTAAGGAAATACTACCGGTAAATCTCGAAGATGAGATGCGCCAGTCTTACCTTGATTACGCCATGAGTGTGATTGTGGGTCGTGCTCTGCCGGATGTCAGAGATGGTCTGAAGCCAGTGCATCGCCGTGTGCTTTATGCGATGAATGAACTGGGCAACGACTGGAATAAATCGTACAAAAAATCAGCTCGCGTGGTTGGTGATGTTATCGGTAAATACCACCCTCACGGAGATACCGCTGTTTACGACACCATTGTGCGTATGGCGCAGTATTTCTCAATGCGATACATGCTGGTAGACGGGCAGGGTAACTTCGGTTCCATCGACGGCGATTCTCCAGCCGCTATGCGTTATACCGAAGTTCGAATGGCGCGAATCGCACACGAACTGCTCGCTGACCTTGATAAAGAAACCGTTGATTTTGTTTCAAACTACGACGGTACAGAGTCTGAACCTGCGGTTTTTCCGGCACGTATCCCAAATTTGCTGATTAATGGCTCATCGGGTATCGCAGTGGGCATGGCCACCAATATCCCGCCGCACAACATTGGCGAGATCATCAGCGGCACACTGGCTATGCTGGAGAATCCGGATATCCAGCTGCCCGAACTAATGGAGCATATCCCGGGTCCTGATTTTCCAACCTACGGGATTATTAATGGCGCGCGTGGTATTCGCGAAGCCTACGAAACCGGTCGTGGTCGTGTGCATTTACGTGCAAGAGCCACTGTTGAACACAATGAAAAAACCGGTAAAGACACCATAGTTGTCACTGAGTTGCCGTATCAGGTAAATAAAGCGCGACTGCTTGAAAAAATAGCCGAGCTGGTCAAAGACAAAAAAGTAGAAGGCATTACCGAACTTCGCGATGAGTCAGATAAAGACGGTATGCGGATGGTGATTGAGCTGCGTCGCGGTGAACCGGGCGATGTATTGCTAAACCAGTTGTATAAGCAGACGCAATTGCAAACCGTATTTGGCATAAATATGGTCGCGTTAATTAACGGCCAGCCGCGTTTACTTACTCTCATCGAGATCCTTGATGCTTTTATCAGGCACCGTCGAGAAGTAGTTACGCGACGCACGTTATTTGATCTGCGTAAAGCCCGCGATCGTGCGCACATACTGGAAGGCCTGGCTGTTGCACTTGCCAACATTGATCCAATCATTGAGCTCATTAAAGCTGCACCAAATCCACCAGCTGCCAAAGAAGGTTTACTGGCGGGAGTTTGGCAGCCGGGTACTGTTGTTGACATGCTTGAGCGTGCAGGCGCGGCAGCTTCTAAGCCAGAGCATCTGGGTGACGAATACGGTCTGCTTGACGACGGATATCATCTTTCACCTGCTCAGGCACAAGCCATTCTTGATCTGCGACTGCATCGATTAACCGGTCTTGAACAAGAAAAAATTATCGATGAATATCGCGAAATACTAGTAAAAATAGAGGGTTTTCTAGAGATTCTGGAAAATCCGGATCGCCTGCGGGAAGTGGTTCGTGAAGAGCTTGAAGAAGTAAAAGAACAATACGACGACGAGCGCCAGACCCAGATTATGGTCGACTACTCAGAGATGACTGTCGAAGATCTGATTTCTGATGAAGACGTCGTGGTGACTTTGTCGCATGCCGGTTATGCCAAAGCGCAGCCACTGTCTGATTACACGGCTCAGCGTCGTGGTGGTAAAGGTAAATCTGCCACATCAATGAAAGATGAAGACTTCATTGAAAAGCTATTTGTGGCCAGTATGCACGACACTGTGTTGTTCTTTACCAGTGTGGGTAAGGTGTACTGGAAGCGCGTGTATGAATTACCGGTCGCCAGTCGCGGTGCTCGCGGCAGGCCAATTGTTAATCTGCTTCCACTGGTCGAAAACGAACGGGTTTCAGCGGTATTGACCGTTCGTGAATATAGCGAAGATCAATACATATTCTTTGCAACTAAAAACGGAGTGGTTAAAAAGACATCACTGGCCGATTACTCTCGGCCGCGAGCTAACGGAATTATCGCCATTGATTTGCGGGTGGATGATGAGCTCATCAATGTGGCACTGACTGATGGCAATCGCGATATCATGCTGACCTCCAGTAACGGTCGTACCATGAGATTCCTTGAAAGCGATGTCCGCAAAATGGGGCGTGGTGCTGCCGGTGTTCGCGGTATGCGTATGGAAGCCGAAGATACTCTGGTATCCCTTATCGTGGTGGATGAAGGCAATATCCTGACTACAACCGTCAAAGGCTACGGTAAGCGAAGTGCTGCAGACGAGTATCCGCGCAAAAAACGGGGCGGCAAAGGGGTTATCGATATAAAAACATCGGACAGAAACGGCCCGGTGGTTGGAGCTGTTCAAGTGAAGGACGACGATGAAGTCATGCTGATCACCGATGGCGGTACCTTGATTCGTACGGCAGTTGATGGCATCAGTATTGTGGGGCGCAACACGCAGGGCGTTAGATTGATTCGAATCGGAGACGATGAAAAGTTGGTCGAGCTCGAGCGTGTGGCCACACCTGATAAAGACGTTGAGGACGAAGGCACAGACGAAGAGAATTCCGCTCCGGATGATTCATCAGATAATGAAAATACGGATACTAGTGAAATTGATTCGCCTAATGAGGAATAAGATTCACAAGACTAAGTTTTCTTTATTAATTTATTATTAGTCGCAAACTGATTTACAATGGTCGGATATCACTAACTGGACCATTCCACCTCCGTCATGACCCGCGTTTATAACTTTAGTGCTGGGCCTGCAGCACTCCCCGAAGAAGTTCTTACCCAAGCTGCCGCAGAAATGACCAATTGGCGTGATAGTGGCACGGGGGTGATGGAAATGAGTCACCGGGGGAAAGAGTTCGTCTCGATCGCAGAGCAGGCAGAGCAGGATTTACGCGATTTGCTTAATGTACCCGATGATTACGCGGTGCTTTTTTTACAGGGTGGTGCTACCGGGCAGTTCAGCTTTATTCCGATGAATATTCTTGGTGACGCCGGTTCGGCAGACTACGTAAACACCGGGCAGTGGTCGAAAAAGGCCATTACGGAAGCAAAGAAGTTTACTTCGGTCAATGTGGTTGCCAGTAGCGAGCAAGACGGTTTCAATGCAATACCAGATCAGTCAGGCTGGCAAACCAGCGCCGATGCGGCCTACTTACACTATACCCCCAACGAAACCATTGGCGGAGTAGAGTTCAGCACTATTCCTGACTCCAAAGACGTACCGCTGGTGGCAGATATGTCCTCCACCATACTTTCGCGTCGAATTGATATTAGCCGTTTCGGCATTGTGTACGCCGGTGCGCAAAAAAACATCGGGCCATCCGGTCTAACCGTTGTCATTGTGAAAAAATCCCTGTTAGGTAAAGCCAGTGCAACAACACCTGATGCGTTCAATTATCAAAAGCAGGCAGATGCAGGGTCAATGTTAAACACACCACCGACCTATGGCTGGTATATCGCGGGTCTGGTGTTTCAGTGGATCAAGGATCGTGGCGGACTAGTTGCGATGGAAGAGGTCAATAAGCGTAAGGCCGGCAAGCTGTATGCAGCGATTGATGCCTCTGACTACTACCGCAATCCTGTTGATCCCGACTGCCGATCATGGATGAATGTGCCGTTTATTTGCGGCGATGGCAGCCGTGACGCTGAATTTTTAAGTGGCGCGGCTGAGGCTGGTTTGCACACTTTGAAAGGGCATCGGTCAGTCGGTGGAATGCGCGCCAGTATCTATAATGCGATGCCTGAAGCAGGTGTTGATACATTAATAGAATTTATGGCTGAATTTGAAAGAACCCGAGCCTAGCATTCTGCGTCGCTGGAACGTGACATCGCGCTGGCACTATTTCGATCATTTAACGCTCATAGCTGTCCAATCCCTACAGAAATGATTGTAAATGGCCCGTCAAAGCGCGCTCATTTTAGTGAACATTCTGTTGTACAGATACTCGGACCTCGTTAAAAACATAGCGATAGCTGAAGCGCTGCGCTCACCTAATTTTCTCTGCGCCAAGGCGTCGAAACTGGAATTCCTGTGATACACAAAATACAAAAAATTAATAATCTATCTTCCAAAGGACTTGATCGATTTCCTGTGGATAGTTACGAATTAGGCACCGAAATCAAAAGCCCGGACGCCATCATGTTGCGCTCTCAGAAGTTGCACGATGTGGAATTTGATGAAAACCTGAAGGCAATCGGCCGAGCCGGTGCGGGTGTCAACAATATTCCGGTAGACCGACTCACTGAAATGGGTGTGCCAGTGTTTAATGCCCCCGGCGCTAATGCTAATGCCGTCAAGGAGTTGGTGATAGGCAGTTTGTTTATGGCAGAAAGAAATCTCCATAAGGCCGTTGCCTATACCGAGTCACTTACCAGTACTGGTGATACGCTTGATCGTGAAGTTGAAGACGGCAAAAAGCGTTTCGTTGGTCGGGAATTGCCCGAAAGAACACTTGGAGTCATTGGCCTCGGAGCGATCGGTGTTGAAGTTGCGAACGCCGCAGCAGGATTAGGCATGAAAGTGATTGGGTACGACCCTGCCGTTACGGTGAACAATGCCTGGAAGCTCAGTGCCAATGTGGATAAAGCAAATAGCGTGGATGAAGTGCTGTCGCGCAGTGAATTTATCACGTTTCACGTGCCACTCGTTGACGCCACACGGAACATGATCAACACGCAGCGTTTGCATGCGATGAATGACGGTACCGTGGTGCTCAATTTTGCACGTGCCGGCGTGGTTGATGAATCGGCGATTCTGGCAGGGCTGGATAGCGGCAAAATCAAAACTTACATATGCGATTTTCCGACTACTGAAAACATCGCACACGAAAAAGTTATCGCGCTGCCTCATTTGGGGGCCTCTACCGCAGAAGCTGAAGAGAACTGTGCCGTGATGGTTGCAGACCAGCTAAAGGATTTTCTGGAACATGGCAATATCACCAACTCGGTGAACTTCCCGCATATCGAGCTCAGCCGTAAAAGCGAATTCAGACTAGCACTGATACACCGTAATGTGCCGGATATGGTTGGACAGATTTCGCATCAGCTGGGCAGCGCTTCGATCAATATTTTGCACATGATTAACGAGTCATACAAAGATTTCGCGTGCACGTTGATTGATACCGAAACCGAGGTTTCCGAAGCCACTTTGGGTAGTATTCGGGAGATCAGCGGTTTATTAAAGGCACGCCAGATCTAACGGTATGCAGTGATCACTCATCGCCCGGACTGCCACCTCGGCGTGCGCGCTGAACAGTCTCTGGTTGATATTCCAGCGAGGGGGGAATTCTGTCATAGATCGCTTAAACACAATTGCCCGTGCCCCTGATCACTGGCATTATGGGCAATTACCAGTTTCTGCTGTCTGATCAGGGCAGTGTAGCAAGGCAGTACTCGAAAAACCTATGACCGATGATGCTTCACCCGCCGGCGGCCGGTCACAAATTGTGACCGGCCAGATTACCATCATTGGTGTGGGGTTGATCGGTGGCTCTTTCGCACTGGCGTTGCGTGCCGCAGGCCTGGATTCCCGCTTCATTGCCTATGGCCGCAACGAAGAAACTCTGCGCCGGGCAGTTGAGCTTCAAATCGTAGATGACTACAGCACATCTATTGCTGATGCGACTGCAGGCAGTGATCTGATTCTGCTCGCCGCGCCCGTTGGTGCTAACGACGCGATCCTGGATGCTCTGGCTGAACATGTAGATCCGAACACAGTGATCACGGATGTTGGCAGCGTTAAGCAAAGCGTTATTGAAGCCGCCCGCCGCCGGTTGCCATCACTGAAGCGTTTTGTCCCGGCTCATCCAATTGCGGGAACCGAACACAGCGGTGTTGAAGCCGGATTTGCAACTTTGTTTCAAGACAAGCGGCTGATCATCACCCCGTTGCCGGAAACAGCCGCTGATGCAATAGAGCGGGTGAGTCAGCTCTGGGCGATGACTGGTGCAAAAATAGAAATCATGGATCCGCGACGTCACGATCAGGTCTTCGCAGCCACCAGTCATCTGCCGCACGTGCTTGCTTTTACCCTGGTTGAAACGCTGCATCGAATGGAGCAAAACGAAGCGCTGCTGAAATACGCTTCGGGCGGTTTCAGTGATTTTACTCGCATTGCTTCCAGTGATCCGGTGATGTGGCGGGACATCTGTCTGCACAATAGTGAGGCATTGCTGGCTGCCATTGGCGGTTTGCAGGAAGGCCTCGATACACTGATCGAAGCGATCAATCAGCAGGACGGTGCAAAAATTCAGCAACTGTTCCAGATCGCCAAAGAAACCCGTGATCTGAAAATTCTAAACGCAACACAGGAACCAGAATGAAACAAGCAACCACTGTTGAGTCGACCGGTAATACTGTATCGGCCGGGCCTGGTGGATCCGTATCAGGTGTGATCACCGTGCCTGGAGACAAGTCCATGTCACACCGTTCAGTGATGATGGCTTCAATCGCTGACGGCGTGAGTCATATAGATGGTTTTCTTGCGGGCGAAGACAGTCTAAACACGGTGGCTGCGTTTAGAAGTATGGGGGTTAATATTGAACAAACCGCCCCTACTGCTTTAACTATTCATGGCGTTGGAATGAGTGGCTTACAAGCGCCAGGTGCTGACCTGTATATGGGCAATGCCGGAACAGGTATGCGGTTGATTGCCGGTGTACTGGCATCACAAAAGTTCAACACGGTATTAACCGGAGATGAATCTTTATCTCGACGCCCGATGGGGCGCATCATTGATCCACTCACTATGATGGGTGCAAACTTAAAAGGCGATGACAAAGGCCGACCGCCTCTGCGGATTACCACAGCGGATAAGCTGCAGGGTATTGAATACTCGTTGCCGATGGCGAGTGCCCAGGTAAAATCCAGTGTGTTGCTGGCGGGTTTATTTGCCAAAGGCGTTACAACAGTCATCGAGCCGGCGGTTACTCGTGATCACACTGAGCGTATGTTGCGTGGCTTTGGCTACCAGGTGATCTCATCGGACAGCGGTAAGGTGTCGCTGGAAGGTGGTGGCTCGTTGAGATCCTGCGATATGAATATACCAGCCGATATTTCATCGGCGGCGTTTTTAATTGTTGCAGCGACGATTGCCAAAGCGGCTGATATCACTTTGAAGAACATCGGGATCAATCCTACCCGCACCGGTGTGATTGATATCCTGCGTTTAATGGGCGCTGATATAGAACTTCAAAATGTCCGACAGTCTGGTGATGAACCCGTGGCCGATATTCGGGTACGCAGCGCGGAACTGAACGGCATTGAGATTTCAGAATCTCTGGTGCCACTGGCCATAGACGAGCTACCGGTCATATTCATTGCTGCCGCTGTTGCCAAGGGTACAACCACAGTGACTGGTGCGGAAGAGCTTCGAGTCAAAGAAAGCGATAGAATTGATGCCATGGCAGAGGGATTAAAAACACTGGGGGTCGATGCACGCGCAACAGCGGATGGAATGGTCATCAATGGCGGGTCAATCGGGGGCGGTACAGTGGAAACCTTTTTTGATCATCGGATCGCTATGGCATTTTGTATTGCCAGTCTGCGAAGTACTGCGCCGGTTGTCATAAAAGACACGCAGCATGTCGAAACTTCATTTCCCGGTTTTTTTAAATTGTGCTCGCAAATCGGTTTGAATATTAACGAAGCTTGTACCACTTGATCGCGGTGCTGAAAACTACCAATGGCTGACCCGTCCAACAGCGTTGCAGCCGGCCCGCCAGTGATTGCAATCGATGGCCCAAGTGGATCCGGCAAAGGAACAATCGCGCGCGCAGTAGCGCAGCATCTGGGCTTTGGCCTGCTAGACAGTGGTGCGTTGTATCGAGCCGTGGCGCTGGCATCTCTGAATACCCGTACTGAGGTAGACGCCATTGATGATCTTGCTTCGCTGGCACTGACTGCACCAATTGACTTCTCTCGCAGTGAATCTGGTGACGTGGCAGTATTGCTGGGCGGGCAGAACGTTACGCAGCAATTGCGCCGCGAAGAAGTTGGTGATCGAGCTTCGAGGATAGCCACTCATGCGGCAGTCCGGGATGCGCTTCTGGATCGTCAGCGACGCTGGCGACAGCCCCCGGGATTGGTTGCGGACGGGCGCGATATGGGCACCGTAGTGTTTCCGGAAGCATTTCTCAAAATTTTCCTCACAGCATCGGCAAAAATCCGCGCCGAAAGACGATATAAACAGTTGTTGGAAAAGGGAATGTCAGCTAACATAGGGAGTTTACTTGCCGATATCCAAGAGAGAGATGACAGGGACTACAATCGCAAGGTTGCTCCTCTGAAAGCTGCTGAAGACGCAGTTCAGCTCGATTCAACTCACGAAACCATCGAAGAAGTGGTTTCAAAAGTGCTTGATTTGGCAAAGAATAGACTGTAGACATCACGTCTGGTCATTTTCGTACTGGCGGATAATTTTCCGGCCAGTGACACAAAGCCGCCGTCGAAAGGAGTTCGTGGCGTTTATCCATTGGCCTTGCGTAGACCAGAGCGTCTAATACGCATTGTAAATATCCTCCAGGAATACATAACTTAATGTCTGAATCTTTTGCTGAGATGTTTGAGGAGAGTATCTCCCAAACTCAAATGAAACCCGGCTCAATCCTGACCGGTACCGTCATCGAAATCAGCGGTGACTTTGTCATGGTCCATGCGGGCCTTAAATCCGAAGGTGTCATCCCCGTCGAACAATTCATGGACGAAACCGGCAATATTGCCGTTTCTGTTGGCGAAGTGGTCGAGGTGGCACTGGATTCCGTTGAAGATGGTTTCGGCGAAACCCGTCTGTCACGTGAAAAAGCCAAACGCGCCAGAGCCTGGGCCCGACTTGAGCAGGCGCAGGAAACCGAAGAAATTGTCACTGGTGCAATCACTGGCAAGGTCAAAGGTGGTTTTACTGTTGAGATCAATGATATCCGAGCATTTTTGCCGGGATCGCTGGTTGACGTTCGGCCGGTACGCGATACCAGCTACCTGGAAGGCAAAGAGCTCGAGTTCAAAGTCATCAAGCTGGATCGTCGCCGCAACAACGTGGTGGTTTCACGCCGTGCGGTTGTCGAATCCGAATACAGCGCAGAGCGCGAGCAG
>CAZNOB010000139.1:0-14324 GCA_964574535.1 uncultured Granulosicoccaceae bacterium
TCACTGCTTGTATTTGGCGATTTTAAAGATGCAGTCGTTTAGATTATTGAAGTCCCATGCTTCATATGCTTCGAATTGTTGATCATTGGCGATTGCCAGGATGTCAGCGATAAACTCACCCATCATGGCCGAGATTGAATCATCCCGCAGATGGTTCTAAGGATTTGCAGATCTGTGAATAGTGATCCGCTTCTGTTAGCTGGCAGAGGCATCGGAAAACAGTTGTTCTTCCAGGCTTCGGCCTTTGACTAATTTACGATAACGCCAGTTGTGCTGGCTGAGCATATTGAGTACGGCGATATCGGTGTCGGGATGGGTGTGTTCATCGTAATGGATGACAATCTCTGATGAGCCGCGCAGTTCTGCGTGGCTAACACCTGCCATGTGTTTGATCTGATCAAGCGGTGGTTTGTCTGTGCCGGGTCTTAGTGTGATTGACAGATAGCCGTCTTGTGAGTTTTCGTCTATCTGGCTGATGCCTTTGAGGCGACCGTCGGCTAGATGTATTACTTTGGTGCAGACTTTTTCAAGTTCATCCAGGTTGTGAGAGCTGATAATGAAAGTTGCATTGGCTGATTCTGCAGAGATGAGCTCACGAATAATTTTTACGTTAGGCGGGTCAATGCCGGCGGTGGGTTCGTCAAGCAGGATTAGTTCGGGATCACCAATCATGGCTTGTGCAATCATTATCCGTTTGCGCATGCCGTGACTTAATTGCGATGGTTTACTGGCTGCGCGATCATCAAGCTGTACTTTTTTAAGCACGCGGGATGTTTCAGTGCGTGCGTTGCGGCTGCTTAAGCCGCGCAGTTGTGCGTAGTGGCGAAGCTGGCGTTCAATACTAAAGTGAGGGTCAAGCCAGGCATCTTGTGGTAGTGCAGACAGCTTGCTAAGCGCATGATGGCTGCCGGGTGCGTGACCCATTACGCGTACGTTGCCTGAAGAGGGGCGAATAAAACCACAGATTATACTCATGAAGGTGGTTTTGCCTGCGCCGTTTGGGCCGATCAACGCTACCGGTGCTCCCGGTTCAAGGGATAAGGATACATCGGCAAGTGCTTGCGTGCTGCCGTAGTGTTTACCCAGCTGGTTGCAGTCGATCAGGTTTTGTGCAGAGTGATTGTTTGTAGCAGTCATTATACATCCCGCCGTTTCATTACTGCGTAGCCGATCAACAGCAAAGCGCCTGTTTGCAAAAGCGGGATGACAGCAAGCTGCAGAGACTCCCAGTTGTTGTGTTGCAGCAGAGATTTTATATGTGCGCCGGGTAAAATCCATTTCAACTGTTCTGCCTGTGGAAAATATTTTGTCAGCCAGAACAGGGCGATGCCGATTGCTATCCACAAAATAATTGCCCAGGTGGTTGCCTGCCGTGCCGATGTGGTGAACAGGGAGATCACGGCCATAGCGGCGGTATAGGCTGCTATTAATAGAATCAGGTTAACAAACACCATCAGCGCAGTTTGTATGGCGGATGTGGTTAAGGCGGGTTCGCGAATAACGGCAAGTGTAAATGTCGCGAGTATGGCAACCGCCAACAGCAAGGTCTGTACTGCCATGAGACCTAAAAAACGACCGAAGAAAATACTGCCACGTGTGGTGTGCAGGCTAAGTAATCTCAGGGTGCCGCGTGCACGATCTGAAGAGGTCTGATCTGCGGCAAGTGTCAGGCACAGCATAGGGAACAAATACAATGCAATCACCCAGAATACAGAGAATTCCGGTACTTCCCAGTCTAATAGTGAGTTAATCAGTCGTGAGTTAAATATAGAGCCAATTAATCTGCCACCACCGCCGTCGTTAAGCCACAGTGCGGCGCTGGCGATCACGTAGCGCAGGATGAGAATCCAGCAAAGTGCGAAGGCCACCATTACCGAAATTCCACGTTTGGTGGTAAATGCGCGCTGAAGCTCAAGCCCGCTAATGATGAAAAGGTTGTTGATCGTTTTCACGTTACTGCATCAAGGAATGGCGAAGGGTTTATTGTACCGGCTATCTGTTGATTTGGCAGTGAATTTAACCGTTCAGCGTTTTACGTATTCGGTAGACAACGGCAATTGAAAGTACAGATCCAAGAGACATGATTATCATGCCGGTCGCGCCGATTAGAAAATTTTGTGCGCCACCCAGGCTGACAATAATAGACCCGAATATGCCACCGGCCGCCATTTGCCAGGCGCCTGTTATTCCGGTGCCGGTGCCTGCATTAGAGCCTGCGGCAGAGATAGCGCCAATAGTTGAGTTGGCGATAACGATGCCGTTGCTAAAGCCAAATAAACAGCAGGGTAGTGCCAGTGACAATGGGTGTGTCATACCGATGAGTTGTGTGATAAACAGTGCAATGACTGATAGCAGGCTTAAGGAACAGCCGATCATAGCAGCGCGTTCTATTCCGCGGGACACAAAGTAGAGTCTATTAGCGGTGTTGCCAAACAGGTAGAAAACCGAGGTCAATGAAAACCAGAAGCCGAATTCCAGTGGGGTAAGGCCATGCCGTTCATATTGATATGGCATAAAGCCATTCATGGCGAAAAACATTCCTACCTGTAAGCCACTGGCGAGTGCGAATGACAGAAAAACCGGATTCCCGAGAACAGTGGCGTAAGCCTCTGTTATTGATTTAAGGTCGATGGTTGTGGCGCGTTCCTGATTGGTTTCTCTGGTTTTAAATATCGCTAACAGAAAGACTATAAACCCGGCCAGTGACGTCATTGACATCGCGCCTTGCCAGCCTGCGTATTGAGCTAAAACGCCACCAAACGCCAGCGAAAGTACCGGCACCAGCGCCTGCATGATTTGTATAGTGGCCATGTGTTTTGCGGCAACGGCGCGCTCGAAGCAATCGTTCACCATTGCGCGGCCCATGGAAAGACAGGCAGCAGCCCCCAGGCCCTGAACAATCCGGTAAGTTGTCAGTAGTTCGATCGTGTCGGCCACTGTACCGAATGCCCCGCCGACGCCATATAAAAATGCACCGAATAGCAGGATCGGCCGGCGGCCATAGCGATCAGATAAAGTGCCGTAGATCAGTTGGCCAATGGCAATAGCCGCCAGATAGACAGTCAGTAGAAGTTGTACGGCGGCACTGGAGGCCCCAAGATCACCCTGTACCAGCGGCAGTGCCGGTGTCAGTAGAGTGATTCCCATGATCGAGCTGCCAACAGTGGCGGCAATAACCCACATGGGTGGTGCTAGTGAGTGAGGTTTCGGGGGGTGTGGTGAAGCGGGTTTAATGACTCCGGCTCTATTCATAGGGCCGGAGCAAAAGGGACAGTATAGAGAGGATCATGTTGGCATCGATAATTTCGCAGCCCTCATGCTATCTGTTTTTCTGTCTCCAGGCTAACTATCCATGTCTCTGGAGACCATATATTTACATTCGGTTTGCCGGGATGTCGAACGGCGAGCGTTTGGACTCTGCGTGTGCCTGAGCCCGTGTGAGACCGATGTCGGCCAGTGTTTCGTCTGACAGTTTCAGCAGAGCTTTCCGTTCATTGTATATTGTGTAAGCCAGTGCCAAATGGTTTCCTATTGTCTTCAAGCGTTTCCGGGCCGGCTCGTTAAAATCAGTCGCTTGAGAGATATTTGCTGAAACCGATGTATTTGAATGAATTGTCATAGTAGTCATCGTCGTCATCCGTGCTGTTGTTGAGTACGGCTAAATTATCGTCCTATGTGTCTGGCCGTTCGAGACTGTTGTTACCACAACCTGGCGGTAATTTTACCGTTTATTGTCTCTGTATGGGCTTAGTACCCGTAGTGGTCCGGTATTTTGAATTGCCGGGGTGGGGGCAGGTTGGAAAATCGCTGATCGGGGATCGGCTCCCACAGGCTTGTGCATGAAGCAGACTTTGCTGCACTGGATTGATGTTGTGGGAGGACAACTCCGTTGCACGAATGGTTTGGAGTTTTCGTGATTTAAGTGTTGGTTAGTATTGTTGGTGAGGGCTCGGTATCTTGACGTTTTGGTGCAGGGGTAATGGCGCGGGGTCGATTAAGAAATCGCTGATCGGGGATCGGCTCCCACAGGCTTTTACATGAGGCAGAATTAGTTGCAGTGGGTTGGCATTGTGGGAGGGCAACCCCTTTGCACGAAGAGTTGCTTCTCGTGGTCTGGCTCCCAGTGACAATTGCATTGAAACATAGATCAAATGGAAGTTAGCTGTGATCCGGAGTCACGGCCCTTCGAAGATATGTATAACAAACCATCATCCAATGATCATAAATGATCACTATCAGGAAATAGATAGATAAAAGTTATAAGGGGATCGATATGTTGAGTAAGCAGGGCCAGCTAGGCCGCTGATTATTGGTTGAATTTCGCCGCGTTGTCACTAACGTCGATGGGTGAAGTTACTCTAAATATGTGCATAACACAATAGCATTCAATGCTCTTGAATGATCACTAAAACGAAAGACATAGATAGGAGTTATTGTAGCTTGTGCGGGTCGTTCCGATTGGTTATTAAATTAATTCATAGTTAAAAGACAGGGCTTGTTTGTTAGTAATAGAAAATTAATAAAACACTATATATGTAGCTTTAAATGGTTTTTATCTATGAGCGTCTTATTTAATTATTAAAGGAGTCGGGGCATGTTATTTGCCTATATGCATTCCTTTTTTTGGAAACACAGAGGGACATATGTTGGATAACACCATTAGTAAAGATGCTTTGATTTCCAGCCTCAGAAACATGTCACAGGCGGCTACGGATCCGCAACCTGTCACGTCGAACGACAACCAGTTTTCGTCACTGTTAAAGAATGCTGTGCAACAGGTGAGTGATCGACAACTCAGTGCGGGTGGAATGGCTGCAGAGTTTGAGCAAGGCGATTCCCTTGCCAGTCTGTCGGATGTGATGGTAGAGATCCAGAAAGCCAGAATTTCATTCGAAGCTCTAACCCAGGTGCGTAATAAATTTGTCGCAGCCTATCAGCAAATTATGAGTATGCCGTTATAGTCGGCGCTCAATATTCCAGGTATCCGAGTCAGGCATACTAATGAAATTCCAGTACCATATAAATGCGTTATACCTGCTCTCCATAGTGAGGGTTAGCACGGTTGCGGTGATTGCGCTAACGAGTATTGATCGTGTGGTGCTCTTCTTATGTTGGAGTTGCTTATCACATGGATAACACCATTGTAGAAAATGCCTCTGGCGGTTCGGCTCAACCCGCATGGCTAGCCACACTACAGTCTTACCTTGAGCCTGGTAAGCTCTTACCTCTGTTAGCGATTGTCTCAGCGATCACTTTCGGCGCGGGCTTGATCTCGTGGTCTGCAAAAGGTAATTACGTTCCGATTATGCCGGGCCTTAACCAACAGGACGGCTCGCAAGTGATGGACTACCTGAATTCGCGTAATGAGCCGTTTACGGTCGATACGAAAAACGGACTCATATTGGTGCCGGTTGACAAAGTCAGCCAACTGCAAATGGAGTTAGCAGGAATAGGGCTTCCGCAGAGTAATGTCATGGGGCTTGAATTACTGCGACAGGATCAGCCGCTGGGTACAAGCCAGTTTATGGAGCAAGCGCGTTATCGACATGCGTTAGAGACAGAGTTGTCGCGGACAGTGGCAAGCATGCGTAATGTTGACTCGGCGCGTATTCACCTGGCCATTCCCAAACGATCAGTTTTTGTAAAACGCCAGACTTCTGCAAGTGCGTCTGTCATGGTCAGGATGTTGCCTGGCCGAAATCTGGAGCAAGGTCAGGTCAGAGCGATAATCAATCTGGTTGGTTCCAGCGTACCCTATTTAGATAGTAGCAATGTCACCATCGTGGATGAGTGGGGTGCTTTGCTCTCATCTGCAGACGCCAATGATCTTTCAGAAATTACTTCTCATCAGTTCGAGGTTGCTCGCAAACTTGAAAAACACTATGCACAACGCATTGAGGATCTGTTAACGCCGTTAATAGGGCCTGGAAGAGTACGTGCCAGCGTATCTGCTGATATAGATTTCTCGATAGAAGAACAAACGGCCGAATCGTTTGATTCGGATCCGACGCAGATTCGTAGTGAGCAGCGACAACAACAAGATGCTGTCGGAGCCAATGCGGCTGGTGTACCCGGCGCGCTTGCTAATCAGCCGCCGGCTGATCCGCAGCAAGCGGCTGATGGTCAAGAGAACGAAGAAGAGACAGTCACTAATCTTACTCGGAACTATGAGCTGGATAAAACGATTTCACATGTACGAAATTCTCCGGGCAAAGTGAGTCGAATATCGGCTTCAGTTGTTATCGATAATATCAGAAGCGTCAACGAGGCCGGTGAAGCTGTTGATCTTCCGCCTACCGAGTTTGACCTGGAGCAATTTAGAGCGCTGGTGCAGGGAGTGATCGGTTTTAATGAAGAGCGTGGCGATACGATTACGGTGTTTACCAAGCCTTTTCAGTTGCCTGAAGACATAGAGCCGCCGGAAGCGGCACCAATGTGGGAAAAGCCCTGGATATGGAGTCTTGCAAGGCAGGTTGCCGTTGCTTTAATTATCTTGTTGATAATTTTCTCTATCATCAAGCCGGCGCTTGTATCACTGCAACCGCAGCGCCTGGCCGGCGGTGCGAAAAACCCTGCGCTCGAGAATGATGGCACGGGTGCGTTAGAACAGGACTCCGCAACATTGTCACTTGAGGGGAGAGAGAAATCGTCAGGGATTGTCGAAGAAAGTCACGGAGACATTCTTTTGATGGCTCGCAAGATGGCTCGTGATGATCCGAAAAGAGTTGCACGGGTATTAAAAGACTGGGTTAGCGAGGAACCAAAAGATGCCTGATTCACCGGCAGAGAAAGGAGCGGCAAACGCAGATGATCCGGACGGTTCGGACTTAGCCGCTATCTTGTTATTTGCACTGGGCGATGCTGATGCGGAAGGTGTGCTGCAGTATATCGAACCAGATGAAGTCCAGAAGATTGGTGAAGCAATTAATCGAATGTCACCGATCTCGCAACCCGATATAGCGAATACCCTGGATAAATTTGCGGGTGATGTGCGGGATCAGTCTGCTTTAGGTCTGGGTGGCGAAGCGCACTTTCAAAACATGCTGGTGCGTGCCCTGGGTCGTGAGAAAGCGGGCAGCGTATTGTCACGTATGCAAAGAGAAAATCAACCGATTGGACTCGATTCACTAAAATGGATGCCTTCTCTCACGGTTGCCAATATCATTGCCGAGGAACATCCTCAGGTTATTGCTGCTGCACTTAGTTGTCTGCAACGTTCGCACGCGGGTGAAGTATTGCAGTTGTTGCCCGAGGAACTCTGGGCAGATGTTATTAAGCGAGTTGTTGAGCTGGATACCATTCACCCTGATGCATTGAAAGAACTTGATGAGGTGATTACACACGGGTTTCAGCAAAACCCGGGTAACCTGATCAAAGATGTAGGGGGCTTGATGGCCGGCGCAGAGATTCTAAATGTTGTGCCCAATGCAGTGGAAGAAAAAGTACTGGAAGAAGTCGAAAAGTTGCAGGAGGGACTCAGTACCAAGCTAAAAGAGAAAATGTTTGTATTCGACGGATTGATGGGTGCGGATGACCGGGGGCTGCAAACCCTGTTGAGAGATGTGTCCAATGAAGTCTTGTTAGTCGCTCTTAAAGGCGCAAGTGAAGAAATGCAGGAAAAGATTTTCCGCAATATGTCCAAGAACGCAGCAAGTCTCCTGAAGGACGATCTGGAGGTCAGCGGGCCGGTCAGGTTATCCGAAGTCGAGGACGCACAGCGAGAGATTTTGACGCTCGCCACCAAACATGCAGAAGAAGGGAAGCTCATACTGCCAGGTGGTGGGGGAGATGATTTTGTTTAATACAGATCAGGTGCGCTAGATATGGCCAGGCCAAGTCGGTCACAAGTAATCTCTGCAGGTCAGCACAATAAGCGAAAAATTGAAAAGTGGTCGATGCCTGATCTCCAGTCATCGGCGGTTAATTCGGCTGGTTTCAAAAACACTGTATCGCCTTTTGGTGGCGGTCCGCCCGCACAGACTGGCTTGACAGGTCATGCACGTAATGAAGGTGGTGTAAGTGATTCTTCAATGCCGAACAGTGAAAGCCACGATGCGGGTTATCAGGAAGGCCAGCGCAAGGCTGCGATGGAAGCGACTGAGCAACAACAACAATTGACAGAATTGTTGCGCGCCCTTGAAAATCCGGTTCGATGTTTGGGCAGTACAGTCGCACAGGAACTTATCGAGCTATCACTCGAAATTGCTCGTTGTATCTTACAAAAGGAACTTGAAACAGATCAGTCACAGCTTGCTGAACTGGTGACCCGGGCAGTCAGTCAATTGCCAGTCTCTTCAGACGCAACTTGCATTGCAGCGCACCCGGATGAGCTTGCCAGATTAAAAAGGTATGCTGCCCCCGCGGTGTCTGCATTAATCATTCAGTGGGTAGAAGATCCCGCAATGGATATAGGGAATTTCAGAGTCTCTCGCGCAAACAGTTTGGTTGATGGCGGTATCGAGGCGATGCTGAAAAGTGTGCTTGATAAAAAAGAGTTGTCAGCTTGAGCGTTATCGAGCAACAGTTTGCCGAATATTGTACGCAGCGACTGTCCGGCGCACGCGAAGGAATTGATACGGTTAACCTGCCAGTTAGTGGTGTACTTACAAAAGTCACAGGTCAACTGCTGGAAGCTAAAGGGTGTGTGACCCGGAACGGCGAAGTTTGCAGAATAGAAACGCTCGGTGCAGGTTTGGTCGATGCGGTAGTGATCGGGTGTGATGAACAGAAGATAAGCCTGATGACAATCGATAATGCCGATATGCAGCCGGGTGCGCGGGTAACTCCCGCAGGCCACGGGCTGCGTTGTCCGATGGGCTATGGTTTGCTGGGTCGGGTTATAGATAGTCGTGGTGATCCAATGGATAACCTTGGGCCCTTAACTGATACGGAGCCAGGTACACTTGAGCCAAGGCAAATCAATCCGCTTGACCGAGTACCAATCGATACCCCGTTAGATGTCGGTGTGCGTGCCATCAATGCATTGATCACTATCGGTCGCGGACAAAGAATCGGTTTATTCGCACCAAGTGGTCTGGGGAAAAGCGTATTGCTTGGCATGATGACGCGCCATACAAATGCAGATATCACGGTAGTCTGCCTACTGGGTGAGCGAGGTCGTGAGGTCAGAGAGTTTGTTCAACAGATTCTGGGCCCGGACGGCATGAAACAATCAGTGGTCATTGCTATTCCGGCGGATCATACATCGCTGCGAAGATTGAACGGTGCAAAATACGCTACGGCGGTTGCAGAGTATTTTCGTGATCGTGGTCATCAGGTATTGTTATTAATGGATTCTCTGACTCGTTATGCTCAGGCCGGCAGAGAAATCGGGCTGGCGGCCGGAGAGCTGCCAGTTGCGCATGGTTATCCTCCAACTGTTTTTACGGACCTTCCTGTGTTGCTTGAGCGTGGCGGATCTACGTCTGCAGGATCAGTTACTGCCGTGTATACGCTGTTGTTAGAAAATGATGACGAAGACCCACTCGCTGAGACCGCAAAAGCAATTCTGGATGGTCATATAGTGCTGTCAAGAGAGCTCGCAGAATCCGGTCACTACCCCGCCATTGACGTACTGTCTTCAACCAGTAGGCTACGGGATGCTGTTATTAGTGCAGAGCATAAGCAGGCTGTGCTCATGTTGCTACAACTGTATTCGTGCTACCGCAGTAACAAGGACTTAATATCATTAGGGATGTACCAAAGTGGCAATGATCCGTTACTCGATAAAGCGCTGGAGCTTATGCCTTTGATATCCCGGTTCCTTACTCAGGAAAGCGCTGAAAAAATTGATTTTGATCAGTGCATTAATGAACTTAAGCAGCTGACAGGCGTGTGAGTTAGTAGTGTTGTTCATCGCGAATTGATGCGATGACTTTATAACAGCAGGGTAGATTAAATGGGAAGATTGTCGGAGCTGCTGCCACGTGTTCTTTTACTTGAAGAGCAGCACGCCCATCAGGCGCAGTTGGCCATTCGTCAACACGCCGGTATAGAAGATAAGCTAAATCAACTTATTCAATATCGAAACGAATATAAAGTTGCAGAACAACGTGTGCCGACGTTGATTCTTGATGCTCAATGTTTTCTTCAAAGACTCGATAAAAACATTATTGAAATAACCGAAAGTCTTGAGCGTCAGTCTAAGGTGGTGAAGCTTGAAACAAAACGTTGGCATTCGATGCACGCTCGAAGATTGGCACTGGAAAAAATGATAGATAAAGAAAATCGAAAACAACATGTGATTAATCGTCGTAAAGAGATTACTCTGGCAGAATCGTTGCAGGGATCATATAGATTGCTGAATTCCAAAAAGGATTAGGAGTAGCATTGTGTATTCTATAACTGTTTACCTGTTGTCTGTATACACCACAGCTGGAGGAATAATCCAATGACGCCAGCTGTTGATCGTGTATTAGCCGTTAACCATAGTCGAGATAATTTAAAGGTTGAAGCGCCTGTTGCGGCCGAGCAAACCTCGGCACTTAAACAGACATTGTTTAAGAGTATGATGAGTGGCGACGAAAGTACCCCCGTCAAATCCACGGATGTCGAAGTAGCAGACACCCCTGTCGAACCTGAACTTACTGAGAAATCTATACCCGAAGAGTCAACACCAGTGGAAGGCGTCTCTGACGATCCGGTGGTAGCATCAGATAATGTGTCTGATCAGGCTGTAGTGGTATCTGCTGAATTAACAACACCGAAATTGCAGCAACCAGTGACTATCGAAGGCGAAGGTGAAGCGCTGGATGCATTAGTCGCCAAAGATGCAGTCGTAGTTGGAATGGATAACGAACAGATTTTGGCAGATGTTCCTAAAACTCATGACGTGCAGGTGGCTCGAGAGAATCTGGCCAGGCCGACAAGAGTTGAGATACCGTTAGCGGTTACGCCTGGGGGGGAGGTTGCTGAAAAATCGAAAGCTGTGGTTAAGTTAGCAGCTACTGCAGAGAACGTTGTTTCTCCGACTGTACCCGTGCAGAGTCCGGTAAGTGGGTCGGTGTTGAGAGCATCATTGAAAGAAGGTGCTCCAGTGACGCCCGTTAATGCGGACGCATTAAGATCGATGGTCACCAATGCCGAAGCGGAAGAACCACTCGCCCCGGTAGTGCAAGGGGCGACACCTTTGTTAAAGGATGCATTGCCGCAGGGTGCAAAAAAAGATCGTGCTGAATTGATTAACGCTGTCATCGAGCAAAATGCTGGAGAAAATAAACAAACGCGTTTTAATCAGATTGCACTGGATAACATGTCGGCTGTGGAGTACCGAAACGCGAATCAAGCGATAAATCCGATGTTGCAATCTGTTGCGACGGAAGTGCTTTCTCAACCGATTGGCGTAGGCGTGGTTACTGATACGAGTCTTAGCGGCAGGGTCGATTCTGCTCAAACAGCGCAGCAACCATTACCAAAGTTGACGCCAAACTTTGTCAGCGATACCAGTAGTCACATAAAGATGATGGTGAATCACGGTATCGGACGTGCCGCAGTTCAACTCAATCCCGCTGATCTGGGCGCGATGCACATTAGCATTGACCTAAAATCTGATCAGTTAAACGTGCAAATCTCGGTTGCTCAGTCGGCGACTCGTGAAATGATGGAATCTGCCTTACCAAGACTACGGGAGCAGCTACAAGCGGAAGGCTACTCTGATATTAACATTGATCTAAGCAGTGACCAGTCGGGAGAGCAGCAGTCGGATCAACAGGCAAGCGCAGATACAGGGTTTGATCGGTCGTCTCCTATGGGGGCATCAGTAGTTGCTTCGAACGAATCGCAGGTAATATCTGCGATGTCGAGTAAGCGTAGCCTCATTGATTTATTTGCTTAATAAAAAAAACCACTTAAATAAGTAGAATCTTGAAACAGGGTCTGTTACTTGCTGCATTCTGTTAAAAAGATCACGTTCTAATCTCTCTTCAGTGACAACTGTGGAGAGATAGTTATTAGTGTTGTATTGATACTAAATTATGGGAATAGTAGAGAAGATATAAATGAATAAAATTGTACTCATTGGTGCGGTCGTAGCGGCGGCAGGTATAGCGGCCGGTGCTACATATTTTCTTGTGGCAAAGCCTGAAGAACCCCCTATTGCAGAAGCACAAGTGGAAGAGCCGCCGGAGACATTCTACTTTCCGATAGAACCAGAGTTCATTGTAAATTTCGGGCAGGACTCGGAAATGCAATTTTTAATGGTTGATGTCACTGTCTCCTCAATTGATTCGAAGGTACCGGCGATACTGGATACGCACTTACCTGAAATACGCAACGATCTTCTTATGCTGTTTAGTGGTCTTGCCACGGAAAACCTCTACTCGGAAGAAGGTAAAGCGGAACTTCGTGTTAGTGCGATGGAAAACGTACTCAACGTACTGGTTAAACACTATCCGGAAGGTGAGATAGACGATCTATTCTTCACGCGTTTTGTTATGCAATAGTGGAATAGATTGAGCGTGAATACAGAGACAGCGGATATCGATATCGATAACGAACCTGGCCCCGAGCCTTCAGAAATCTTTACCTATGACTTCGGTCACCCCCAGCATCGTCTGGGAGAGCCAAATTCATCATTGAACGTCAGTGGTGGAAAGCTCGCCTCTCAGTTGAGCGTATCAGTTGATACAGTATTGCATGTGGCGAGTGAAATTAGTCTGGTCTCTGTTGAGTTTCAGAAACAAAATGATCTTATACAGGCACTGGATAAGAATGCTTGTATTTTTAAGTCTTTACTTGATCCGCAATCGGTTGAGTCACTGATACTTTTGGATCGGGATCTGATTCTGGCTTTGGTGGCGAGTTACTTCGGGGGTAGTGCAGAGCCCGCGCAACCCTCCGCGGTAAGAGAGTTTTCAGCTTCAGAACGTCGCCTGGCTGAACGGTTAAAAACCTGTATTACTGATGTGATGAAAACAATCTGGGGTAATGCTTTTACTGTTATAGCATCGAATTCTCCTATGCTAAACCTGGATGAGTTTGTTATCTCAGATACAGAACAATCAGTGGTTGCTGCGTTTAAATACAGCGTTAAGTGTAACGAAAGCGAATCGTTTTTCACAATTGCATTACCCTGGGCAGCAGTTAAGGCAATTCAACTTAATAATGCAGGCAATGAGATTGAAAAACGCGTTTGGTGTACTAGGCTTCAGGATCATCTGGAAAACTGTTATGTCGATTTGCAAGGCCAGTTGACAGAGACTGAATTAACAGTTGAACAACTAATGAATATACAAGTGGGAGACTTCATTCCCTTGGGTGATCCAGGTGCGACCACATTTAAGATAGACAATACACCCGTGTTTGATGCAGAGATTGGTGCCTCTAACGGTTTAGTGTCCGCCAGTATTCTGAGATGGCTCAGTCAGGGAGAAAGGTAAGATGAGTGAAGCAATAAAAAAAAGTGCATCGGGTGTGGTTGATAATATTGACGCCGAGGCCTCATCAGCAAATGACAACAGTAATCCGTCCGCCGGTAACCTGGAGATGGTCCTTGATATTCCAGTGACACTATCATTGGAAATTGGCCGGACCAGAATGCGAATCTCCGAATTAATGGCGTTATCTGGCGGTTCTGTTGTCGAGTTGCACAAGATGGTCGACGAGCCTTTGGACGTTCTGGTAAACGGAACTTTGGTGGCTCAGGGTGAAGCTATCGTAGTGGATGGTAAGTTTGGCATAAGATTGACTGATGTTGTTAGCAAGCAAGAGCGTTTAAGTAAAGTCGGCTGATACGCTTTGACTATTTTTATTGATTGAAATAAGAGTCGCTTCTATGCTCTTTAATTGCATTCGCTGGTATGAAATGAAGAGCAACCGGAATTCCACCGTCCAGACCTGGTCAACTCAGACAGGATTCGTCCTCTCTGTGTTCTATTCAGGTTCCTCCTGGGCAACAAGCCCTGCCACTACCACTAGTGGCATCAATAGTTTCTATTTGCTTAAGTTATTGCTCGCGCTGCTGTGTGTGCTCGCGATTTTCCTGGTGCTTGCCAAAGTTGTTCGGCAAATGAATGGAATGAGTGGTTCGCCATCCGGGCCTCTCGCAATAGTTGCGAGTCTCTCTGTCGGTACTCGAGAACGAATTCTGATTGTGGAAGTCGGTGAAGATCAGTTGCTTGTTGGAGTGAGTCCGGCAGGCATAGTGAAGCTTCATGATCTTGATAAGCCGGTAAATTTAGAAAATGAAACCACTTCAAGTACATTCAAAACTCAGCTGAACAATATTCTGGGGGATCGGGTCAATTGAATCCACCTGTTGCTGGTAGTCGATTAAAGGTTTCGACAATAGCGTTGATTCTCGGCTTGTTGCTGTTCGGTGTGTCGCC
>CAZNOB010000140.1:0-14324 GCA_964574535.1 uncultured Granulosicoccaceae bacterium
AAGGCTTTGGATTCATTACACCGGAAGATGGCGGCAAAGATTTGTTTGTTCATCACTCCGAAATACAGGCCGGCGGCGGTTTCGCTACATTGAATGATGGCCAGGCAGTAGAATTTGAAGTGGGCGAAGGGCAGAAAGGCCCATGTGCTAATAAAGTACAGCCTATCGAATAGGGCTAGTAATAGATTGCTAGTAACTGAGCCGAAGCTTTTGCTTCGGCTTTTTTATTTGTGCGATCGAATTATCGAGATCGCTACGTTCTATTGACATGATCCATACTATTTCCAACTGGATGTATGTGTTTGAAGTCGACTTTGCTATCAGTGCAGCATGATCTGGAATAGTATGACGAGTGCTAAATGATTTTTTGTACTGAACTATAATCTGTTGGTATTGGTCTGGATGCTCGCCGTGAGCGATCCCTAGTGGTTGACTGGATCTGAAGTAAACGCCCCGAGAGACATTCCGTTGAGTAAAAAACGAAAAAAGAAACTTCAGAAGAAGCTGATCGTTAAAAAAACTGGCTTTGGACGCGGACTATTTGCCAAAAAAGACTTTGCAAAGGACTCGGTTGTTGGTCGTATAAAGGGCGATGTAGTCAGCGACGAATCGCATGACCCTCGGTATGTCATGGAACTTGAAAACGATTTGCTGTTGGTTCCTAAAGCGCCATTTCGCTTTCTGAATCACAGTTGCCGTCCCAATTGCGAATTGTTTGACTGGGAGGATGAACCGCCAAATCCGAAAACAGGGGTCAGAGATCTGTATCTTGGGGTGATCCGAAAGATTGCGGCTGGCGATGAACTGACCATTGATTATTCGTGGCCTGCGGGTTTTGCTATTCCCTGCGAGTGTGGCAGTAAAAAATGCAGGGGACACATAGTATCGCAGGAAGAGTTGCATCTGGTGGCGTAGGGGTATTCGATCTTGCGGGCGTGCGCGTATTTTAGTTAACTGTCCTTCGTATTCCGGTTTATGGCCGCTGCATTCGGACGCCGGAACAATATAGATTCTGACCACTCCATCGTCGTCTGTACTCACTTCTTCCGTATACTGCACCGCCACGTCTCCCGGGCGCTAAGGGAGCGCCCCGCGAGTATCCAGGTTAGTAACTTGTCCGAAATGTGCGCATAATTGAGTCACCTGCTGGCAAAACTGACTTTTCCCTATGAATACCGTTCCATCCATTGACGTTGCTACGGCTAAGAAGCTGAAAGCCTTTTTGAATGGTCCTGATAGGTCCCCCGAATCGTTGACCTATTTTGAATCGGTAGGCTTTCTGTTTGCCGTCGCGTGTGCACCTGAGTTGGTGCCGCCTTCCGAGTGGGTGCCAGTCATTATTGACCCCGACAACGCACCCAAAGCCAGTCTGGAAGATATGCAGGCTATAATGGGCGGGCTGATGTCCCTGTACAACGAAATGAACCGTCAGGTGCAGGAGGCTAAAGTCGAGCTTCCTCCAGGGTGTAGCTTTCTGGAAGATCCTGAAGCGAATCTGGAGCCGGAAGCATCAGTTTGTCAGTGGGCCTTCGGTTTTCGAACCGGATACCTGTGGCTCGAGGATATGTGGTCTGAATACATTTCACCGGATCTCAGGGAAGAGTTTGGTTATCACTTGACAGTGTTAACTTTCTTCAGCGCCCCGGATACAGCACGTGCCTTCCATCGTGAAGTACAAAACAAGGAAGTGACCTTCGAGAGCATGGCAATAAATATGAAAAGAATATTTCCTGATGCGATGCAGGGTTTTGCGCTGTTAGGTCATTCCATTCAGCAGGTGATCAATAAACGTGGTGAGGGTGTACAACAGCCAGTTGTGCGGGGTGAAAAAATCGGACGGAACGACCCATGTAGCTGCGGTAGTGGCAAAAAGCATAAGAAGTGCTGCGGTAGAATTTTGCATTGATTGAGTGGTCTGAGTTTAAGCAGGTCTGGCCATTTTCAAGGGCTTTGTAAGTTCTGCCTGCCAAATGAAAACACAAATATCTGATCGGTAGTGATCACTCGGGTTATTCGATTGTTGGTGAAAGTAGACTTTCCTATCTTTTCGAGTTATGCAATTTTCAGTATGCTAGGGAAAACAGAATTATTTGGCTATGAATAGCAGTTTCCGGTGGAATTTGGAAAAAGGCACTGTTGCCCACTAACGCGCGCAAGAGACCGGGGCAGGATGTTTGCCACTCGACAGTGCGCTTTGACGGTCATTGCGTGGCCGAGAACAACATGCGACAGTCTATCGACTGTTTTAGATAAAAAAATTAAGTGATAGGAGATTGATCAGTTGTTAATGAATAAGCGCGATGCAGGTGTGGCGATATTAACTCTGTTTCTCATGTCTTGTGCGACCGTTGAAACTATCAAGACAGAAGTTAAGGAGCGGTTACCTAAAAAGCAGACTGAACAGGTGGTGGAAAGCGAACCGTCTGAAGCAACAGACACGACTCCAGCGTTAACCCCTGAAGAGCAGCTGGTCACCAGTATTCAGGAGAGCCTGAATACTCTGGGCTATTCCACCGGACCCGTTAACGGGCGGCTGGGTGCAAAAACGGAAGCTGCCATCCAGGACTTTCAGCTCGATAGTGGTCTGAGAATAGATGGCAAGCCAACTAAAGAATTACTGGATCTCATCAATGAGAAAGTTGCATCGAGTTAGTTTGCCGATCGGTGGATCCTGTCTTTGGATGAAGGGATTGCCAATCTCAGTGTGCCTGTAGCGCGGCCGTCGGTGCCAGGGGGCTTAGTCAGGAGGGGCTAATGTGGGTAGACAGTTTTTTGGGCCAGTCAGCCAGGCAATAAATCACTACAAAGCAGCAAGAGCTACTAAGACAAAAGGACAAACCTTGAAAGAGAAGAAAAGCACTAGAAAAAAACTGGCTATCGGTGCATCGCTGGTAGTGAGTCTGTTTTTATTATTGTTTGTTGCAGCTTACTTCTATATTCAATCCAATCATTTCAAGACTCGAGTCGAACTCGCACTAGCCGATGCAACCGGTGACCAGGTTGAAATACAAGGCCAGTTAGAAGTTGAGCAAATGGTACCTGCTCTGAAGTTATTTCTCCCGGCGATAAAATTGCAGTCATCCAACCCGGCGTCCCCGTATGAGCGGCTCAGGGTAGACGAACTTAAAGTGACCATGCCAACCCGTATGCTGACAGACGGTTTTCAGAGCGGTCAGATTGATCTGAATTTTAAAAATCTATCGATGGTCTCGCGAACCGCAAATGCTCCTGCTGCAGACACAGAGTCGAGCGGGAAAAGCCTTTCTGACAACATTAATGAGTTTCGTCAACAATATCCTGAGTTGGAAGTGTCGGCTATTGTGGATCATGTTGATTACATCACTCGGGAAGGTGAAAACCTGCACTATCAGCTGGATGACCTGGTGGTCAGTATTGCCACGAATGAAGTTGTACTGGCAGGTAAGTACCTGCACGATGACGATAGTACAGATCAATTTAATGTGCAGTTAAATATTCTGTCGCCCCCGGGTTCCTCGGCAAGCGATCAATTGAAAGGCAATTTTATCGCGTCAGTTTTCCGCGGAGAGGCCTCTAAAGATGATGTGGACTCAGGGAAGAAATTATCAGCGGCTGTACTTTTGCGCGGTGACAGCGTTGAGTTTACCGAGGTTGATTTTACCAGCCCGGGTATATGGGCCAGAGGCGATCTCTCTGTAGAGCCTGTGGGCAAAAAAACAAAAATGAAAGCTGATCTGGAGTTACGCAAGCTTGAAATTTCCAGTTTGTTCCAGTCTGGCCAGTCTGATGAAGATGTATCAACCTCGCATAGGTTGTTTACCCATGATCCGCTGGATTTGAATTTTACGGAACAGCTTGATGTTGACGCCCGAATCTATTTGGGTGCAGTCAGACTGAACAACGAGCCGGTAATTAACGGTCAGCTCAATTTTGCAGCGACTGACGGACAGATAGAATTGAGCGGTGAGGATTTAACTCTGCTCGGCGGTGAAAGTGACTTGAGCCTGGCATTAAAACAACCGGGCAAGAAAGTGGAGATGCGCTTTAAGCTCAGCACTGAAGATATGCAGCTGGATCGCATCAGAGTTGATCGCAGCAACGCTGCTGTATTGGATCGCGGTGAAGGGGACATCATCATTGCATTGCGAGGCGAGGGGAATTCAACTGCCGATATGGCGGCGTCACTGGATGGTTATCTGACTGCGGCTGTGTCAGGTGCGTTTGTTAAAAGGAAGTATGTGAGTCTGATAGACCAGGGAATTGTTTCCTGGGCTCGCAATAAAATTTCCCTGATATCAAAAAAATGGAAATCAGATACTCCTTCAGTGTCAGAGGGCAAGGGCCTTGCAATGGAGTGCGCATCGATACGTCTGTTTATCAATGACGGCAGGGTTGAGGTCAGTAACGGCGCGATAATCGAGATGCCAGAGAATACGCTGGTGAGTAGTGGTTATATCGACTTGCATAGTGAGCAATTGGGTTTTGTCTTCCGAGCCAAGCGCGAAAGTCTCTTTGACTGGAGTGCTATTTCGATAGTTAAGTTTCTGGAGATCGATGGCAGCCTGGCTAACCCCGGGTTTGGTCTTGATCTGGGGGCGCTTGCCAAGCAGGGAGTGCTGTCGACCACCTCACTGGTCTATGGGCCGTTGCCGTCTCTGGTTTATTCATTGGCGGAAGCCGGATTGAAAGGACGTGAGTCTATTCACTGTATCTCTGATATTGACTAGCCCGGGTTATTCATGAAATGCCGAGCATATCGCGCAGAGATTTGTTTTCACAGCGTATTTTCTTCTTGCGTTGAATACTTATTGATATTTACAAAAGAAAAAATTCGCTGTGGAATCAAAGATCAAGTGAGATGCCGTCAATTTCGTGAATAATCCGGGCTAGCAAGCTCCTGAAATAATCAAGCATCAAAAGCGAAGTCAGATTTAAAACTCTGAATTAAAATCGTACTCTCTCGCTACAAGCCCTGTTTTGCTTTTCGCCGTTCGAAAAGTGACTCCGCCTGTAAGGCGCATTCTTTATTTGCTTCGTGTTGGGTCCTTTAGAAACTGAAAGCTCCCGGCAGGTATGTACTGTTAGCCGCCCACTGTGAGCCGCGAGACAGCGCACCGTTGCCCGGCGCAAATGCCCCGGGCAATTCCAAATACAATTTTACTCGCAGACTCGGCTCACTGTGTTAGCAGCGATTCGTAATTCTTTTGTTGTTTCTACAAACACAAAACTAAAAGGGTGAGTCAGCGCGTTGGTGACCCCGCAGGTCGGACCCGGTTGCAGGAAATCGATGTTGGCGACTACATGGTTGTCGAATTCCTCAATTGATCCAATATCGATTGAGTAACCGCCTGTGTTCTTTGGTCCGGCATCAGCCAGAATGACCTGACCTTCATTGAAGTCAACGGAGACAGATACTAATCCATAAGCGGCAAGCCTTTCGTCCAGCGTATTCTGATCGGTGATTACTTCAATATCTCTTATTTCCGAGATTCCGCCGTTGTTGCGTTCCACCAGCACCGAACTGGTCACGGTGAGGCTGTTTGAATTTTCAGAACCGCAAACACCATTGTTGTAATCACCGACTTGGCGAATGATATCGTTGGCCGAAGGTTCGGTACGTGTACCGGTAATCAGGCTGGTTAATGTTCGTATCATGGTGTTGCGTAGCGAAGTAACTATATAACAGTCAATTTCAGGTTCATCGTGGGGGAGTCCAAAGCCGGAGTCATCGGTGAGAAACAGGTAGCGACTATTGGTTAAAGCTGCAGCACTTCGCATGATGTACTCTGCGTCCTCAGCCGCACCGCTGGCTGCCACGGGTACTATGTGAATGTTCTTTAATCGAGCCTGTTCGGCTGCATTCCAGGTGGCGCGCATACGGTCACTGTGTGGAGGCGCATCAGCAACGAGAAACAAAACCTTACGACTTGAATTTCGCCAGCTTGCACTCAGTGCTGACTGGAGCGCCTGATCCATAGCTTCCGGGAAGTCACCACCACCGTTGGCTTGTTCCTGATTTAGATCGAGTTGTACGGCGTTCAGGCTTGCAGAGAAGTCATGCGCACGAACAACATACTGGTCTCCGTAATCGCGATAAAAGACCAGACCGATCCTGATATCGGGTTGTTGCCGAGTGACCGAGTTTATGATGTCACTGAGTTCTGTTTGAATAAAATTTAATTCATCACTCATGCTGCCGGTAGTATCGATGACAAACATCAGGTCAAGAGGAACAGCAACGGTATCTGCCTGGCCTTGATTGCCACGCGCCAGCGAGACAAGAATTTTGCCGGTCTCAGTGGCTTCCTGAAGATTGATGTTCTGTTGCACAAATGTGCCTTCAGATCCGGAGACTCGCAAATTAAAGTTTTCAGGCAACGAATCAATATCATTGTATAGCGCAGTGACACCGTTGGCCGCTGTACGAAGGTCTATGGTCTGTTGTGTATCTGCACTACTGACAACAACATTTGCGTCTGCGTAAGGCGAGCCCGAATGATCGGTTACCTCAATGCGTATTCTTTGGTTGAAATCCATCCTGGGTATATCAATCCACTGACCACGTTGTTGCAGATAGTTACTCGCGTAACGCTGGTAAAGAGATGGGTTTAATTGATCGTCATAGTCACCTGCGGTTAATGTGCCCGGATCGATTTGCTGCCCGGGGTTACCTGGAAATAGAATAGTGTCCGAGCTACCAGACCCGACGCTTAAACTGTCTGTCTCAGCTTCCGGTGTGATTGTCGACAGTGTGCCGTCTTCTGAGTCTGAAGTACCGCCGGATTCCAGGTCAGGGCGGGCTGTGGTTTCAAAGCGGCCATTGAATTCGACATCCGGGAGTTGAGCCAGAACCTCACGTGGATCCGTTCCCAGAGTGATACTGCCAGCCGGGTTTTCGTCTGCAGATTCCGGGACGTCAATACTTGACGAGTTGCAGGCGGTGAGGGTCATCGCCAGTGAGAATAAAACGAGTGCGCTTTTCATGAGATACTCCTGCAAAGTATGATTGGGAATATAATCCCAAATATAATTTTTAGCAAGCTGCCTGCTTCTTTATCGGTAGTTTTTATCCGAAAATGCGAGTCAGTTCTGGATGGAAAACAGCGGTTGATGATTTACGATTTAACATAAGATGCGCTACGCGAACTGAAAACGATAAATTGTGATCAGGGAAATCCGATAACATCGCGATCATGGCAACAAAACTCAATCGTCACTGGCCGACTGCAAAAGACTATCGCACCGATCGGGCCGTCAGTGCGGAAGATCTTCACTCACACCGTCATGATTTGTATCAATTGCGGTTGCACCGTACGCGGAAAATGATGTCAGTGATCGGCTTTCCAGCGATGCTGATTACCGATCCGAATAACATTTTTTACATGACTGGTGCGCGCAACATGCAGTTGTTTGGTTTGCGCAGTCCGTCACGATACTTACTGGTGTTGGCAGAGGGACCGACTGTTTTGTTTGAGTTTACCGGGTGTGAACATCTGGCAGCTGATTTGCCCGGTATTGATGTGATTTTACCGGCAGCGGGATTAAATAAGCTCAGTTCGGGTGATCTGGCAGAGGAGGCCGGAAAAGAACTGGCGAAAAAAATAGCGCTGTTGATCCATGATCATGATGCATCTATCGATCAACTGGCAATTGATCGTTTTCCGTTTCAGACGATAGACGCATTGCGAGATGCGGGGTTTACTGTTTGTGATGCAGATGATGTGCTTGTTCCTGCACGTGCGATCAAGCAGCCGATGGAAATAGCCTACATGATGTATGCGATGCGTGCAGTGGAACACGCAGTTCAGAGGCTTGAACAGAAAGTGGTTCCCAGTATGACTGAAACTGAGGCGTGGGCAGAGTTTCACTATACGTTTATGGCAAAGCAGGGGCAGTATATTTCTACGCGTTTATTTCAAAGCGGGCCGAATACTTACCCGTATTTTCAGGAGGCTGGCAGCCGCCGGCTTGCCAGCGGCGATTTGTTGTGCCTTGATACTGATGCATTGGGCTATGAAGGTTATGCCGTCGATTTTTCACGAACGTTTCTATGTGGTGATGATAAGGCGACAGATGATCAGCGTTATTTGTATCAACAAGCGCGGGAACAGCTCGACACGAACGCGGCCTTGTTAGCGCCCGGTAAAGAGTATCGCGAAATCGCAGAAAAAGCCTGGAAGGTACCCGAACAACACCAGAAAAGCCGTTACTACTGTGTGGGCCATGGCCTGGGTATGGCAGGGGAATTTCCTAACATTCCACACTTCAGCTCATCTGATCCGTATCCCCTGCAAGGCCATCTGGTACCGGGCATGGTTATTTGTATTGAAAGTTATATCGGCACAGAGCAATCAGCACAGGGGGTAAAGCTTGAAGATCAGTTTTTGGTGACTGAAGATTCAGTAGTACGTATGTCTGAATATCACTTCGATGACCGGCTGGGAGAATAAAGTAATTTAAATGCAACGGACTTACACCGTGGGAGCACAACCCCGTTGCGCGAATGTCTCAGACGTCCCCGAGTTTACCGCCAGCCTGGTTGATATCCGTCGCAAAGGGTGGAGGGGAAAATACAGTCACTGGTGGCAATTCATCGTCGAAGCGCTCCACTTCAACCATTGCACTATGAGCGCTGGTGGCCTGCCCGAGTTCTGAAGTGCCCACATCTCGTGTCAGTACGTTCGGGTTGCCGTGAACCTCAAGGCTATTGAAGTCTGCGGGGTCTGCCGGGTTATACCATGCGCCCGTTGGAAGGACCACAACGCCGGGTCTGACGCCCTCACTAATAGTTGTTGCTGCCAGACAGGCACCGCGATCGTTGAAAATGCGAATGATATCGCCGTTATTAATGCCGCGGGCCTTCGCGTCAATCGGGTTGATGCGTGCAACCTCTCGTTGTTGTTTTTTCGCTTTAGTACTGGTGATGCCGAAATCCAGTTGGCTGTGCAGCCGGGTAACCTTTCTAGTGAAAATTCCAGAGAACTGATTGATTGTTTAAAATCTTCGTTAACTTTGGTCTGTGCCGACAGTGCCGATCCTCCCTGGTATAACGTTGACGAACAGGATCCTTGTTTCGAGGGTTCAGGCTATCGCTTCTGAACTAAACCACAACCGAAGTTAATCAGACGAGAGCGTCGCAGCACACCGCCGTAAATGATCACAGTTCGTAGGGTTTCTGCCCTGCGGCATTCATGACATCTTTTAAAGTTGCGTTTGGACTCTGGTGTGCTGTCTTTGGGTGCATCGGTCCTACTCTTCGATAGAGGCCGGCGTCTTGAGCTTTGCGAAAATCTGCGATAGCTCCATGCTGGTCGCCAACGCTGCCATCGGCGAAGTTCACACCAAAGCCTTCGACCGTTCCACCATTGAATACAGCTTGAAACCCCATCCTGTGCAACAATTTGGGACTGGCGCTCGCTAACACTTCTGGACTGACGGATAAAACCCAATTTTCTTGTTGGCGCATCCACGGCTTAACTGCAGCCATGGTTGCGACAAACCGTTGTTGATCAGAACGATTTGCACCTGTGCCGTGCAGCAAACGGCCATCGAATATCATTACTGTTCCCGCCGGTAGCTGCAGATTGAAAGGACGGGGAAGTGGTCCGACCGTACCACCACGTCCGCAATTCGCGAGTGCATTATGAGATCCTGGAATGATAAGAGTACCGCCGTTATGAGGGCCGATATCTTCCAGAATGTACATTGTGTTGATCAGCATCGGTGCTTCTGCTGGAATCCAAGGGAGAAGTGCTCCTTGATCAATATGTAAACCCTGTGGATAAGCACCTGGATCTGACCCATTTGCCAAAAAGGCATGACAGATCCAACCATGACCAAGAATTTCATTTAGCAATTGTTCTATCATCGGCCCCCCCTGCACAGCCAGTGGGTTTTGTTCGATGGCTTGGGCGAAACATATTCCCTTGTTGACCAGGGTGTTGACGTATTGCCCGTAGGGTGAGCCCTGCGCAAGCCCTGCATTTCGTTCTGCTTCTGCCTGCTCGATCAGTCGCGTATACATGTCGAAACACTGTTTTGTTGACAACGCTTCTTCAATCAAACAATAGCCCCACTCAAGGAAGTCAAGTCGCATCCGAACAATGTCCTTGGTCGGTTGTGGCAGGTTCTTGTCGCACCAATCGGGATGTTCTGCTGCGTTTGTCGTATCCCAATAGCAATCAGGTCCCCACTTCAAAGGAGCATCATGCGGTGGTGGGACCATCCATGCGTTGTTGCGAAAAAGGCTTTCTTCCATTTCGCGGTTAGCAAACACATGCTGGAACATCTGCGCCTCATTGGGCGATGCGGCCTCAATTGCCGCGGGAGTAAACTCTATGGGGACGGTCATAGTTTTCTGGTTTGCATTTCCTTAAGGGCAGTGATGGTTGTTTGTAACACTGTTTGGTCATCGCGACCATCCACATATGTTGCCTGAGTCCTACCTGTGTCGAGACTGAGAGCCGGTTCAAGCTGATCAGCAATAGAAATAAGCTGGGAGTGCAAGACCTGAGCGAGTCGAGCATGGTCTTCTGCACTATCATCCAACGACCACGGCGCACGTTGTCGCAAAGCGAGATCTGTTCTTGCGATGCGCTTAATTTCTTTTAAAAGTAGATCTGCAATGCTGATAGATTTCAAGCTAATAGTCAGATGAAGAGATTCTTCTTGTGTGCACAGCGCCGAGTGCATCTCGCCTCTTGGGATATAGAGTACGTCCCCTGCCTTCAGCTGATGTTGGAGGCCTTTTCCGATTGGTTGATAGGTATCCGGATCCCATGGTGTTTCAGGGTCGGGAAGCGGCACGCGATTGGTGTAGCTTGGATACAATGACCACAATTTGGATCCTGCGACCTGCACTATAAAAACGTCCTTATTGTCAAAGTGCGGTGGGAATCCTGCGTGCCCCGGCGGTGTCAGGTAGACGTTGATTTCTGTTGTTGCCGCATACGCCGCAGAAACATATTTCGCAAATTCGATTAGCAGAGGGTCGTACTGTTCTATGTTACGAAACCTGAGGGTAGCTCCTTTGGCTATATTATCTGCGGCCACAGCTGACGGAGTTTTTCCACTTCGATGATGGATATCAACAAGTCGAATCATATGGGCATTCGTATATATGTCGGCTTGTGATATTGCATTGCCAGGTCCGTCTACTATCTGCTCTAGTTTTGGCAGGTCTAATAACACGCGAACAGCGTCCTTATTGAGTGCGTCTTTGAAAATCTCTGATCGCTGCTCTCGAACAAGATTGTTAAACTCATCAATTTCTAGCGCCCCGCACAAAGCTTCGGCCATGTATTTTGGAGAAATCGACTTCGGGACCGGACGATGCCAATCACTCTGCAGATTTTGTGCGTCTTCAGGTGCCATATTTCTCGATCTCCCAGTTGAGCTTTACCAGTTGCTTTCTCTTGTATAACAGATAAAATTGCAGATCCTGCGGAATTTAAAAGGACTTAGCGTATGAACTCTTCCACAGATCAAAAGGTGAACATCGGCATCAGGTTATTCATCTTCGATTGCGGTGTAATCGACGGTGTCACTTCAGCGGAGTTCGGCTTCGACGAAGGAACGCTCTCGTCCCGAATGGCGACGCCATGTTATCTGATAGTCCACCCAAAGGGTATCCTGATTTGGGACACAGGTGAAATACCGGACAACGAGATTGTTGAAGATGGCAAAGAGACACAAAAGCGCTCTTTTAGCGCATCCAAACGGCTGCGCGATCAACTTTCGGAGATTGGCTACACTCCAGAGGACATAGATTTACTTGCTCTCTCACATTATCACAACGATCACGTGGCGAACGCACATCTTTTTACCGGTGCTACCTGGCTTGTGCAACGGGCAGAATACGAGGCTATGTTCGATGCCAACCCTGATTTCGAGCGTTTTGGTCCGATAACCCCTGATCAACAGTACTTTTATAAACTCCGTGAAAGCAAAAAAATTGTGATTGAGAACTGCGATCATGATGTTTTTGATGATGGCACGGTCGTAATCAAATTCACGCCCGGACATACTGCTGGTCATCAATCTCTGTTTGTGGATTTGCCTGACACTGGACCGATTGTGATTACCGGCGATCTTTATCACTACTATGAAGAGGTCAACCGCGAAGCAAGCTTTGTAAACCACGTAAGTAACCCGGTCACCACACAAAGTCGACGCAAAATCAAGGATTTCACAGAAGAGACCGGGGCCGAAATCTGGATCCCGCATGATATTAACCGTAATGCAATGCTGAACAAGTCACCTGATTTCTATAGTTAGAAAGAAAATTGATTCGTGACACTGAAAATATTTACTTAGAGTAGCGTATTTCTAAGAGAGGGATTGATTTTATGGTGGCTGTGATTGCAGAGTTTGTTGCTCGAAATGCGGATACGATCATCATAGGTAGTTTTCTTCTTATCGTTGATATATTAATAACGGTTTGGTGGGTGAGAGGAATTGTTCGAAAGCGTAATTTTGTCAAATGGGAGAGTACTCGGCAGCAACTCGCATATATTGTTCTTAGAAATACTTCTCGGGTAAGTAACGATATAAACGCGATTTTTGCTGAGGAACGCCGAGGACAGCTTTCATTTTATAAGGACATTAAGTTTCGACTTGAAAATTTGAAGGTTGGATTAAGGAATTTTGTTTCAGAGACAATGGTACATCTGCCTTCGTTACGACCCGGGCTGGCGGAAGATCTGTCGAAGGTAACTGTTCGTGTATCTAATTTGGAGGTCAGCGTACATATGCTGTCTCAATATGTTGAGCAGATAGAACAAGAGATTCATCCCTACGACTGTGATTCCAATCACTGTGAAGCTCCAGGATATAGTTTCATTGAGCCATCGATTTTTTTTCCGAAAATCAATAAAAAGAATGTGGCACGACATAAGGATTGTGTGGAACTAGAGCGCATCAATCTTATGCTTTCCTCAACTGGCGATCCTTCAATCGAGAATTATATATTCCAAACGTTGACGAATTGCATAGAGCGATATTGTGCTCTCGTTAACGAGGTTGTTCCTTTGGTAGAGGAGTATAGTTTAGAGTGGGATGGAGATAGCTTTTCCGAGATGACCCACAGGGGGTCGGAACGGCGGGACAACGCGAAACATTCCTATGCGACTATCCTCAAGGATAGGGATAGGTTGGTTAATGTGCATTGCACAATGCTCGATACTGGTTTCTACCTTGCGTTGTGTGATGCAAACTTCTCGAAAAAAAGCACCGATCATTGATCCCTTAGTGAAGTTGCAGCTCTAAGGTGTTCACCACAACCTGAAATGGACAAGTTATTTTTGAATTGTTCGTAGACGCTTTACTTGAGTTGCCGTCTTACAGTAGCGGGAGTTCCTAATGCTATGTAGGTCATCGTATTTTGACAATTCTGGGGGCCATCGGGAACCCTCCTCGTCGTGAGCGAAAAAGCGGATATAGAGGGTTTCAATGTACGAAACAAAGGCGTTAAAAATGCAAGTATCACACTCCGGCATAGACGTGGCAGTTGGGGTTCTGTTATGCGGACTCTTACGTCGGATCATATCGTGATATCAATATAAGGAATGCCTAGACCGATGTTTAAACATCTCCGTCAGCAGCTAGAACTGTCTTGGTTGCCCCAGTTACCGGAGTCGACGAAGAATCTGAGGCAGCTATCGCGAGAGCCTACCCTGAATAGCGCGGTGGCTTTGGCGCGCCACAATTTAGATTTTACGCAAACGCGCAACCTTGATCAGATTGTTTGCGATGCAAAGCTCTTTCAGGTGACGGAGCCATCGATCCGTGTCGCTGTATTGGGGTCGGCCACAATGGCTTATCTGGCTCCGGGGATAAGAGTGGCAGGGCTAAGGCGTCAGATTTCAGTGGAGATATGGCAGGGGGAACCGGGTCAGTATTGGCAGGAGCTGTTTGAACCTGGCTCACCATTGATGAATTGGCGTCCAGACACAGTGGTCTTATCGTTTGATCCCTGGCACATGACTGCTGGCTTGCAACCGGTGGCTAGCAAGGAAGAACGGGACCGTGTTCTCAACGATATGTTAAAAAGCATATCGCAGTGTTGGCGAGAGCTGAGAAACCGGTTCGCGTGCCAAATTATCCACCAAATGCCGCTTCCTGTATTCCCATCTGAGCTTGGGCAAAATGATCACCGCTTTCCCGGATCTCGTGCCGAACTCTTGCGCCTGCTGTGTCATCGGATACGTAAAGTGGCGGATGCTGAAGGCGTGGATCTTTTGTCGCTCGACCTGCGTGCAGCCTATGACGGCTTGGCACTCTGGCACAATAGACCTCTGTGGCTGCGCGCTCGCCAGGAGGTTGCTGCACGCGCCTCACCCATGTAC
>CAZNOB010000141.1:0-14287 GCA_964574535.1 uncultured Granulosicoccaceae bacterium
ATCGCGTGCAATCAGTGGTTCGCAGTAGCGCTTGTTTCTGGATGGGCACTAGCTAGTATGACCTGGGAGGTTGGGCATGGTTGAAGTACAGGCCCCGAACGATCTTCCACGCGTGTGGCGCACCATACTGGTTAACCACTTAAATGTTCGCGGTTTTATTATCACCGATCACTATGATCGTTTCCTGAATCCATTCCAGAAGTATCCGCGTTAATCCGTGAAGGTCGGATCAAATAACACAAAACAATGCGTCCGAAGTCGAGAACGCGCCCGATGCGTTTAGGGGTATGCTGAAAGGAAAAAATCTCGGCAAGCAGTTGTTACAGGTAGCTGTTGACCCTACTTTGCGCGAGTAAAAGCGATAAACCGACAAAGTACACAAAGCGTTCGCTCTTGTTCTATCCGCGTTTAATCACTTGTGAGTTATGCTGCATCCTGAAAAGGCATCTCTGTGCCATCCAGCCATTTCTCAATGGCACAGAATAATTCATTCATGATGATCGGCTTACTCATGAAATCATCCATTCCGGATTCTATACATTTTTCACGATCTCCCTGCATCGCATTCGCAGTCAGGGCGATCACCGGACAACGCGACTTACCTTCATTGTTTTCGAACTCGCGAATTAATCCGGTGGCATCAAAACCATTCATCACTGGCATTGAGACATCCATAAACACGAGGTCCGGTTTAAAATTCTTATACGCTTCAACACCAAGCTCACCATTTTCGGCTATTTCAAGTTTAAAGACATCGCTATCGAGCATGCTGGTGATCACCAGTTGATTGATCTCGTTATCCTCGACAATTAGAATTTTCTGGATCCCGGAACGTTCTTCATCTTCAAGTTGCTTTCGCTTCGACGGTTCATGATCATCAGTGGCAGAACCGTACAGCCCCAGTTCCGACGACAACGTTCTATTAACTGACATGCGTAGCACTTCTGCACGTGTTGGCTTGATCATACAGTCGGCAAAACCAAGCTCACGAACTCTGTCTTTTTGAGTCGACTGATCCACCGATGATAGTAACAGCACCGGGATGTCTGCCAGATGTTCGTTGTCTTTAAACTGTCTGCACAATGCATGACCATCCATGCCAGGCATTTGGTAGTCAAATATAGCGATTTCAATCGGGTTATCCGAACGCTGTTCTTCCAATGCCTTGCGAATGGCCTCATCCCCCCCACTGGCCAACACAGCTGTCATTCCCCAGCTTTCCACCTGTCGACTGAGAATCTCGCGGTTGATTGGCAAATCGTCGACCACCAGAATTTTGCGACCAGCAAAGCTTACATTAACCGAATATTCCGGTTCCGCTACCACAGCCAGATCAACCGGAAACTCTACGGTGAAGAAAAACTCTGACCCTTCGTGCTCAACCGACTTAAGCGAGATTTCACTATCCATCAGTCGAATAAGTTTTCGCGATATAGCCAGACCAAGACCTGTACCTTCGTACTTACGATTAGACGCACCGTCCACTTGCTCAAACTCCCGGAACACGGCTTCCTGTTTATGCTCGGGAATACCGATCCCTGTGTCACGAACACTGAATGTCATGGTAGCGACATTGTCTTCTGAAACTTCCCCGTCTACCGACACCACCACATGACCTTTCTCGGTAAATTTAATCGCGTTACCGGTCAGGTTCGTCATAATCTGGCGCAGTCTACCCACATCACCAATATATCGATCAGGAAGATCAGGTGAAAAGTTCATCACCAGCTCAATGCCCTTGGCGTGCGCACGGGTTGCCAGAAGAGCTGCAACATCATCAAGCGCTGAACGCATATTAAACGGGCTGAGATCAAGCTCCAGCTTACCGGCCTCGATTTTTGAAAAATCCAGAATATCGTTAATGATCGTGAGTAACGCCAAACCCGACTTTGACACCGTGGTTGCATACATACGTTGTTCACTGGTGAGATCACTATCCAGTAGTAACTCTGTCATGCCTATCACACCGTTCATGGGCGTGCGTATCTCATGACTCATATTAGCGAGGAATTCAGATTTGGCTCGGTTGGATGCCTGCGCTTCGTTACGTGATTTCTCGAGTTGCTCTTCACGGTCAGCCAATGCCAGTTCTTTGTTCTTTACCTCTGTCACATCGGATCTCATATCGACGATATGGCCCGATTCAAGTTCAGCCACCAGCACCTGATGGTAGCGTCCGGTTTTTCTGGTGTGAACGGTAACAGGGGTACCAGTCTGAATTTGCTGGTTGCGTTCTGTCAAAACGGATTCAATCCATTCTTCCCATCGAAGCGGGTTTTCAACGCGTGCGGCGGCCACCTGCCCGATCATCTCCCGTTCAGACAGTCCAACAGAGATAGTGCCACCGTTCTCCTTGTGGAACCGGGCTGCAGCGTCATTGAACTGAACCACACGACGGTTGTGATCAAAGATCGTCAAAGGAGCATCGACTACGTTTAACGCATTCATCATGAGGTTATAGGCGTCCAGGCTTTTTTTCTGGAACAAAATCATGGGAATGCCAATACAAATGATCAAACCAGTAGTAATCCCCCCCGCCATCAAAGCCATTTGAGTAGGAGACCAGGACAGGTTAAGCATGGTCACAACCACAGCAAAGCCCGCCATTAGTGCGCCAATAATCACCAGAACAGTTAATGCAAACAGCCGTTTTTTTATGCTGGCATGGCCAAACCTTTGTTCTATCGAAGTAAAGGATACATCTATATTGCCAATATCGCTGTTAAGTGACATTTTTAGTGGCATCTCCCACGCCGTAATCGTAACTGTAGCTATACATCCGTTTACTTAATTATTATTCCATCCAACAAACATCGGCATATCAGTCTGGATGTTGAGGCACAGCACCTATGTAAGAAGGTCTCTGCCGCGGGTAATTTCTACGCTCGACAGAATTACAGCAACATCGAGCAACAAAGCAGATTTACAACGCTGCCCTGCAGACTTATAAATTACTGATTTTGTTACGTTAGCTGGCTTTCTCCGCAACACGAAAACGAATTAAAATACCCTCTTCCAACTACGCGCCAACGCACTACTCCGGCGGGAGTAAATACCCTGAAATGCTCGCCCCCGAGCCCGTCATATAATCGATGCCGGCCGCCGGACTCAAAGCCAAAAATGCCATAAACAGAGGATTTCCCACCCTGCCGGCGACAACAGATCCCTGAACTGTCACCGTGGTCAACACTAAACCCAACGCGGTCTGATAAGTCAGTGAGGTGCCGACGCGCCCGCTGGCGCAGAGACTGCAACCAACGCTGAAAAACAGGTAAACAATTATGTTACTGCTGATTAATTTCAAGCTTTCAAGCGCATGTGTATCATTTGAGAAAAAACGGACAAATTCGTGAGAATTTGCCGCGAACCATGCTTGTACAATCCTATCTATAGCAACTCATATTATGAGGAACCTCTCCATGCAAGGTAAAATCGCCCATATAGCAACAGCACTAATTCTAACCCTGCTCAGCGTCGGCAGTAGCTTTGCTCAGGAAAAACAAATCGCTATTTTCGCTGGCGGATGTTTTTGGTGTGTTGAGTCTGACTTTGACCAGGTTCCCGGGGTATTGGAAACAACCTCCGGATATATTGGCGGTAATACTGATCGCCCAACCTATAAAAACCACTCAAGAGGCAGGCATCGAGAGGCAGTAGAAATCGCTTTCGACCCTACCAAAGTAAGTTACGAGGAATTGCTTGAAATCTTCTGGCGCAGCATTGACCCAACCGATGCGGGTGGTCAATTTTGCGATCGGGGCTTTAGCTACACCACAGCAATTTATACGATCGACGAAGCTCAGAAAACACTCGCCGAAGACAGTAAAAGCAAGCTGGTATCTTCATCGAAACTCAAGAAATCAATCGTCACCAGCATTGAGCCTGCAGTCGAGTTTTGGCCTGCTGAAACCTACCATCAGGACTACTACAGAAAAAATCCTCTTCGCTACAAATTCTACCGCAGCTCCTGTGGCAGAGATAAACGCGTTAAATCTGTTTGGGGCGAAGAAGCACACGCGGGACTATCTAAGCACTAGTAGATTACCCCCGGCAGTGTGCGCTGCTATCAGGACACACCTGCCGGGGGCCTTCATTTTTGAAAAGAACAAAAACGGAAGCAAAAAGTCTTTGTGCGATTATTCCGCCCTTCGGGTGCCTGCGGCATTTTGAGAGTAATCGCGCAAGTGGGTAACGTTTGCAGCCATCCATGGCGCGCTGACCCACTTCCACAATCACTCTCAAAATTGATTAAACGCGGGTAGAGCAAGAACAAACGCTTTGCGTTTTTTTCTGTTTATCGTGTCATTACCGGACGGCCTTTTACGGCCATCCTTGGCTGTGGGCAGCGCTCTTTGCGCTATCCATGGCACGCCTACCGCACACACGATCAATTGCGCTTGATTCTTATCCTGCTCTGGGAGATTCAGCTCAATTGCGCTAGCATCTCGCTGTGCATTTAACTGACAGCCCAATAGATTAACCGGGCACTGGAGAGACTGTGAAGCAACTGAATACAGAAATACTCGCTGTACTGCAAGATCTGGAAGCTGCCGAATTACCTCCGCTGCAGTCGCTCACTGCTCCGGAAGCCAGAGAGGCTTTTCTTGCTTTGCGGCAGGCGGTCACCCCCACTCCGGTGTATCGCGTGACGGACCATTCGATCCACACTTCCGGCCACAATATTCCGGTCAGAGTGTATCAGCCAACGAACGCAGCACAGCATCCGGCTATCGTCTGGTTTCACGGCGGTGGCTGGGTATTGGGCAACCTGGACAGCGCAGATCAGACCTGTCGGGATTTAGCCCTGCATTCAGCTTGTACGGTCATATCAGTTGACTATCGACTTGCTCCTGAGCACCGCTTCCCTGCCGCCTACGACGACTGCCTGGTGGCAACGGAATGGGCTTTCGCTAACGCCGATACACTGCAAATAGATGTAGACCGAATTGCTGTGGGTGGCGATAGCGCTGGTGGTAATCTGGCAGCGTGCGTTGCTATCAGTGCGCGCGACCGGGGTTTGCCGGTGAAGTTTCAGCTGCTGGTTTATCCAGTAGTCGAAGCACGTTTCGATACTGTTAGTTACAAAGACAATGCCGATGGTTACTTTCTCACCACCACAATGATGGAGTGGTTTTGGGATCAATATGTTCCGGAAACCGAACAACGCACCGATATTCGCGTTGCACCCATTCATGCAAACCTTAAGAACCTGCCACCCGCCTGGTTACTCACTGCCGAATTCGATCCGCTTCGGGACGAGGGAATTAACTACGGAAAAGCACTGGAAGATGCCGGAGTCATATTGGAAACGGTTCACGCACCGGACACGATTCACGGTTTTTTCAGCATGGATATCAGCACAGGAGAACAAATGCGAAAAAAAGCAGCCAGGTCGCTCGCCCAGGCTTTCATCTAATAATTGCTTAAATGTCTGCTTATTAGTGTTTAGATATTTTCGGCAACCTGCCAAGCCGTCCAGTAAGGACGAAAAACGCAAGGCGTCTGCTCTTGATCTACCCGCGTTTAATCAGTTTTGAGAGTGGTCGTGGAAGTGGGTCGGTGCGCCATGAATGGCGCAAAGAGCGCTGTCAGCCATGGATGGCTGTTTGCGCGACCCTCTTGCACGATCACTCTCAAAATGCCGCAGGCACCCGAAGGGCTGTTTAGCCGCGAAAAGACTTTTTGCTTCCGTTTTTGGTCTTCTTCAAAAATGCAGGCCCCCGGCAGGGATATCTTGTTAGTGGCGCGACAGCGCACCGCTCGCCTGGGCGGAATCTCTTAATGAACAATGCAAGCTAGTAAAGTGTTTGTTTCAATCGTTCGGGGTAATCCTGATCGTATTGATCACCATCGAAATCACTCTTTATCGTTTTTATCATAGTACCAATTGAGGGTAATTCGCTGCGTTCAATTTGTGCCAGTGGATCCCATAATCCGGATCGCACCAAAGCTTTCTGACATTGAAAATAAACACGCTCCACTTTAAATTCAATTACAGTGGCTGGCGGTTTATTGTTCACAGTAAAAGACTGTTGCAACGCATTGTCCTGCAAAATAGTTGCGCGGCCGTTTACACGTAATGTCTCACCAATACCCGGAATTAAAAACAATAGCGATGCACGCGGATCCTCAATCAGGTTTCTGAGTGAGTCAAGTCGATTGTTTCCACGTCGATCGGGCAACAACAGCGTTTTTTTGTCCGCTACACGCACAAAACCGGGGGCATCGCCACGTGGCGAACAATCCAGTCCGCCAGTGCCAACGGTGGCCAGAATTGCAAACGGTGACTTCTCGATCATCATGCGGTAGTGGTCAGAGATAGAGTTAAGCTCTTTGACCAGCGATGCAGGTGCTGGTGTGCCATAGATTGCTTCGAGTTTCTCCAGCGTATCTATTTCCCGACCTGGTTGTGGTTTGTCCATCGGAACTGTAAGACCTCAGTGAGTGTGAGATTGACAATGCTGTCTGATACTGATCTGTTTTCTCCAATAATACTACAGCACAATGTCCCCCCCCTATCGGGCGCAGCGGTTATAATGCCGAAATACCTGACAGAGACCCCCACAAGAATGAACAATTCAGACCTCATGGTGCGAGCACTTGTAAATGCCGGTGTTACACATGGCTTCGGCATTCCCAGTGGCAATGTGCTGCCCTTTATCGAAGCCATGCGCAAGGGTGGTCTAGAATTCGTATTGACGGCCCACGAAGGTTCCGCTGCCTTTGCCGCCGATGTCACTGGCCGACTCACCGGTGTACCGGGACTCTGTCTGGGCACACTCGGACCCGGTGCCACCAACCTGTCGACTGGAGTCGGCAGTGCATATCTTGATCGCTCTCCGATGATTGCAATCACCTGCAATCTTAATTCTCACCAGCTTGGTCGTCGTATCCAAATGATGATCGACCATCATGCGTTGTTTCGGCCGATTACCAAGGCAACACTTGCCGCCACCTTCGAGAATGTCGGAGAAGTGATTCAACAGGCCATCACTATCGCGACGACAGAACCCATGGGGCCGGTTCATATTGATCTGCCAGAAGATGTTTCACTGGCTGCTGCGACCACTGGTGTACCGGAGCTTATAGCACCTGCAGGCCTCCCCTTCGCCAATGACACGCAACTGGATGCTGCCTTTGCACTAATCTCGGAAGCACAGCGACCGATCGCGGTTATCGGTGCATCAGCCATGCGGATGCAAAACCCGTCGCTGTTAAGTGATTTTCTGGCCAAGCACAATATACCGTTCGCAACAACAACCATGGCCAAAGGTCTCATCGATGATGATCACGCCCTGGCGCTGGGTTGTATTGAACGATCCAAACGCCAGCTTCAGCGTCAACTACTGCAGAGCAGTGATCTGATCATTGGCCTGGGTTACGACACAATAGAAGTCGAATACGAAGCCTGGGTCAAGGATGTTCCAGTCTTGAGTATCGATATCGAAATCCCCGATGTAGCGGAGTCAGTCAACGTTGTTGCAACAGTTACAGGCGATCTGGATGACTCAATCACCAAACTGGTCAGTCGCACTGCCACCACCACAGATTGGACAGACACTGAAATCAACCAGCATCGAAATACGTTTCAACAAGCTCTGCGTCCACAGGGAGAAGGTTTTAAACCCCATGAACTGATCGATATTGTCCGCGATGAATTACCGAGAGACGGTATCCTCTCATTTGATGTGGGTGCGCACACCCACCAAATTGCAAGTCAATGGTTTGCCCATAGCCCACGTACCTTTCTGATCACCAATGGGTGGTCTTCTATGGGGTTTGGCTTACCTGGCGCTATTGCTGCAAAAATCGCCAGACCGGATCATCCTGTAGTGTGCGTGATCGGGGATGGCTGTTTTCAAATGACCTGTGGCGAACTCGCCGTGGCGCGTCGTTTGAAACTACAGATTCCCGTCGTGGTTATTGATGATCGATGGCTAAGCCTGATTCAAATTAAACAACACAGACGCAACTATGAAATCTGGGGTTCTAATGTGGAACCAACTCAATACAATGCACCACCATCACATTACTTCGGCGTTCCAGCGATAGGTGTTACAGACGGAACAGAATTACTGGAAGCACTTCAAACGGCGTTCGCCGCCGACGGCCCGACTGTCATCGAAGCCATCGTCAACGCAGAGCACTACATGGAGACCGTCTTTGACTAACAAGCCATGGGTCGCGCTTGCTGTTAACCCGGACCTTCCTATTAGTGAAGCGCCGGTCAAAAAAGCACTAAACGGCATCTGTGAATTTAAGGCCATTGATGTGCCCTATAAAAAACTCACCATTGATGAAGAAAAACGCATCGCCAGTCAGCTACAGGGGGCTGGTGGTTTACTATTGCGTTCTGGCTATATAACGCCTTCATTGCTCGACCACCTCCCGGATCTCAAAGTTATCAGCGTCCATGGTACCGGGTATGACCCGGTTGATATTGAAGCCTGCACACAACGCAGTATAACGGTCACCAATACCCCCGGTGCCAATGCGGATGCCGTGGCAGAATTGTCTTTCGGACTGATGATCTCTCTGCTTCGGCGAATCCCGCAATGTTCAGAACGCGCAATGCGCAATAAACAGTGGGACGAAGCACGCTTCACTGGTGGCGAGCTGCACAAAAAAACACTGGGCCTGGTTGGCTTTGGTCAAATCGGCCAACGAGTGTCAAAGATCGCAGGGGCATTTGGAATGACTGTAATTGCCGCAGATCCGCAGCTTGACGCGGACATCGTAAAGTCCGCCGGCGCTGAGTTGCAGCCGCTGGAAAGAGTATTAAGCGAATCGGATATCATTTCATTGCACGCGCCAGCCATTGACGCCACAAAGCACATGATAAACGCGCAGTCATTAGCCACCATGAAACCAGGTGCTCTGCTGATCAATTGCGCACGCGGCGCACTGGTTGATGAAAACGCTGTTGCAGAAGCACTGCAAAGCGGTCAGCTGGGTGGCGCGGCGCTTGATGTGCTGGAGGGTGAGCCACCCAACCCCCAAAGCGCCATATTTTATGCCCCAAATTTTCTATTAACACCTCATATGGCGGGCTCGACCTACGAGTGTCTGGATACCGTAGCACGCATGGCCGCTTCAGATATCGCGCTGGTTCTATCCGGCAAGTCAGCAATCCATGCTGTGAACTGAATGACAGCCTGCTATAGTATTGAACGCAGTTGGTGGGAACAAACCCTGACCGCAATGGGTCAGAACCGTATACAATAGCTGTCAATAAACAGTCAGATCGTTATGTTCAGTAATCGAATCACAGAGTTCTTTGGCAATTGGCTGGCCCGGTACCTTACGCAAACGGTTAAGTCGTACCATCCGTTTTCTGTGCATCGCCACGATGTTCTGGCCACGGTAATGCAGCCCGGAGACGTACTTCTGGTTGAGGGTGATCACCGCATCAGCACTGCCATCAAGTACCTCACGCAGTCCACCTGGTCACATGCCGCATTTTATCTGGGGACACAGACTCATTCGACTGATCCATCTGCCCTCGAAAAACCGAGTTCAGGTAGCGAACTATTGATCGAAGCGGATTTGGAAAACGGTGTCATCACCGTGCCGCTATCAAAATACAGTCGCTACAACATCCGTATCTGTCGCCCGATACAGCTGACTGAAGAAGACCGCAATGCCGTTTGTGATTTCATGATTGACAGCCTGGGGATGCAGTACGATCTAAAAAACATTACTGATCTGGCGCGCTACCTGTTGCCGCAACCACCGGTGCCTGCAAAGTGGCGGCGTCGAATGCTGGCACTGGGGAGCGGTGATCCGACTCGCGCGGTTTGCTCATCTCTGGTGGCACAGGCATTCCAGGCGATCCGCTACCCTATTCTACCAAACAAATTATGTAGCGGTCGCGGCAGTGAACTTGAGCGCGAGGTTATGCACATCAGGCATCACAGCTTGTTTACTCCACGTGATTTTGATGTTTCTCCCTACTTCGAAATTATAAAACCTGAACTGTCCGATAACTTCAACTACAAAGAACTAAACTGGCACCAACACACCAATGAATTTCTGGCCACCGGCCAAACTGATTTCAAAGAGTCTGAAGAGACGACTTAGTTGCCGCAGCGGTACCTATACCAGACCCGCATCAGCCAACTGATCCTGGTAAGCAAACATTGCTGGCTGACCACCAGTGTGCCAAAACAAAACATGCTTTCCACGAAGCCTGTTGGACTGCTGAAGTAGACCAGCCATGGCTTTACCCGTATAAACCGGGTCGAGTAACAATCCTTCACGTGTTGCTGCCAGTTTAATTGCATCAACGGTGGCCTGATTAAGTTGCCCGTAACCCGGTGCCAAAGCACCATCGTCCAGTCGAATATCGGTTTTTGGTATGTTGAGCGGACAATCAAGCATGGCGATAAGGTCAGACACTCTCTGAACAACCCTTGCTGTTTGCTGCCGGGCATCTCGCCTTACGCAAACTCCCAGTATCGGAATATCTAGCCCGAGCAGCCGTAAACCCACCAGAATACCCACGTGTGTCAACGCACTTCCTGAACAAACCACAATTTCATCCACTGGTTCAACCCATGGCAACTGTTGTACTAATTCAAGAGCAGCGGCTACATAACCCAGCGCACCAACAGGTGGATAAGCAGTACCGAGACGAATGATATATGGAATCGCGCCCTGACCTCGCAACTCATCTGCGAGCAATTCCAGAGCAGCGTCTGCTGCCGCTTCGTCTTCACCCTCAGGAAAGCGATGCACCACTGCACCACAAAGTTTATCCAATAGAACATTGCCGTTACGATGATAGACCGCGCTCGTGTTCGATATACGATCCTCCAATTGCACGTGACATTCAAGATTGAGTTTAGCCGCCATGGCTGCGGCGGTGCGTACAAAATTCGATTGTACGGCCCCGGTAATTAGCAGCGTATCGGCACGTCTGGCAAGTGCATCGCCCAGATAGAATTCCAGCTGCCTGACTTTATTTCCGCCAAAGGCAACACCCGTGCAATCATCTCGTTTCACAGAAATCTGCACCCCAAAGTGAACACCCAGATTGGTGAGGGCATCAATGGGAGTTGGCAGATGACCTGCATGTATCCTGGGGAAATTATCCAGAATTGCCTGCAGCGCTTGCTGGGTGAGCATAAGGATCAATCTAAACGGGTGAGGCTGCAAGCTTACCCGCTCAAAGAAAGATTGGCAGCCCATAACAGTCCGGCATATTTTTAGTCGCCGTATTTAGACTACTATCTTGTTAATTCCGGCAATTACTTTCTATCCCAAACAAAAGCCATTCAGTGAGCACAATAAACAGACAAAAAAGCTACTAGTCGACCACGATGAGCAATTGCTCCTGATACAAATGGGTTACCAACGCCAGCCGTGGTTCCGGTTCGAGCGCTGTTATATCACCCACCATGCACTGCCCCGTCTTCATGAGAAACGCGACACCAGTCGACACTGAATGATCTATATGTACAACTCGTCCGGCTGCCCGCAACACCAGTTTATCATCCAGAATTTCCCGACTAATAATTTGATCGGTTAATAATCTGACCATGGTTCCCTGGCCAATCACCGTATCGTGACCGGCGTTCAACCAGCCCCCGCAGGTCGGTGGTGTATCCAGTGCAATTTCATCACGCAATCTCGCCAAAGCCTCTGAATAGATCTCTGCGGTAAAAACCTCACTAAATAACTGTTGGGTATTCTGCAGCGTTGCCTGGCTGGTACCGCTTGTTTGATGCCACTCACTACTTTCAATTGACTGTCGATAACGTACATTTTTTTCACTGGCCAGTTGCACAATTTTCTGAAATAAACTACCCAATGTTAAAGCAGTTACCCTTAAGGTGATGTGCAATGATGGATGAGATTCATCCGACACCGCATCATGAATCAACCCTCTCGGGATATAGAGCGTGTCACCGGCATTTAACTGGATCTCCTCAGTGAGATTTCCCACTTCAACATCTTGCGGATTAGACAAATTCTCTGAAAAAGGTAACTCGCCACCACCCTCATATAAACGAAAAGTACTACTTCCACTGATCTGTAATATGAAGGCATCAAAACTATCAAAGTGAGCATTAAAGCTTTTTCCACCAGGCGGAGAGAGAGATACACTAGCCTGGCTGCGCAGTTGAAGTGCCGCCTGCACGTTGCGTGTCAGCTGATTGAGTGTAGCCACCACCTGATGCGCCGATGAAAGCACAATTGTCGCACCTTGCTGGTAGTGTCGTGTTAACTGCGACAAGACAATACGTTGTTCACTATCAGTATAATCTTCTATAGCAACGGGCTGATTCGCACGAGTAAGTTGCACGGAAGGATAAGAAAACGGATGACAGCTCAGGGCTGTTTCAATTTCACCGATCGACAGCAACGACGCAAAGTGCCTGTAGTCCGGTCGACTAATATGCAGGGGTTTTTGCTCCCAGAAATCACGGAAAAACTGCTCGGCTGAGAGCGGCGCCAGAAGCACCGGTGGCAGATTTGAAAACTGGTTGATCAATGCGACTCCCTGCAACACTGTTGTTCCTTCTGATCTGCTAAATCATAACACCTCACGCAACAACGAAACGAGCCTGAAACCTCCCCCTGTTCAGACGACTGCCTCACATTTTTAGAGCAAACCACTGCTCCCCCACCCCGGGAATTCCTTCTGAGCACATAATTTGCACCAGCCCTTAAAATTATTGTGGCAATGGCGCAGCAACACACCCGTTACGCCATCTGTAGCTGCCAGCCATACAACACCGGACCTAGTCACCAATGAAAAACCGTCTTACGCATTCGACCACCCTGCGACTGCTGATTGCCGCTTTGATACCAGCGACAATACAAGGTTGTTCCACACTGGGGTGGCTTACTGATCATGACGGCAGCTACATCGACTACACCACGGATCACCTTAAGTCTGCGCCAGAACCAGAATTGGCACAGGCACTGCCCGGCCACCTGGACAACAATCGGATAGAATTCGACGTCTACGCGTCCGCCGGCCTTGGAGTCAGCCTGCTGGAGCCCGATACCAGCAGCGCTGCGGGAGTTGACGTCAACGATGATATTGCCGGTGCTGGTCAGGCTACTTTGGGTATTGATCTCAACAAGCACCTTTCATTTGAATTGCACTCGGCTGATTTAGGCAGCGCAGGCCTGTCACCCGGGGGCCGCATCAACTATCACATCAACGGTCTGAGCGCACTGTATTATGTCGGCGCGAATCGTCAAAACTACGGCCGACGTGGTTTTACGGCCTACGGTCGCGTTGGCGTTGCCCACCTGGACAACAGCTCTATCGGGAATGTGATTTACGAAAGAGGGAACGACGTCCAAATGTTGTTTGGCGCCGGGATGGAATACAACACTCGCTGGGGAGTCGGCCTTCGCGGGGAGTTAATCTCTTTTGATCAGGACGCTCAATTCGGACAACTGGGGTTGATCTATCGTTTTGGTAAACAAAAGCCACTACCTTCGATCGCACTTGCCGCGTCCCCACCACCACCGCTCACACCCGAACCCGCCCCGGTGTTTATTGCCAAACCCAAACCCCCAGTGCTACCAAAGCCAGTCATTGCCGCTGCCATCGCCCCGAAAGACTCAGACCAGGATGGTGTGACTGATCAGAATGATCAATGTCCGGCAACCGCAGCGTTCACTACGGTCGATGTCACGGGTTGCCCCCTATTTTCAGGAACACTGGAAGGTCTCACCTTTCACACCAACTCTGCAGAGCTGACCGATATTGCGCAACGCACCTTAAACAGCGTCGGCCGCACGCTGATGCAATATCCCAAAACCAATATTCTGGTGGCCGCGCACACTGACAGCGACGGAGACCCGAAACGAAATCAACAGTTATCCAGTGACCGGGCAAGAGCCGTGGTAGCGTATCTTGCGTTGCAGGGTATCCCCTATTCGCGGATGTCAGCACGTGCTTACGGCGATCGACAACCGACGGACACCAACGACACCCCGGAAGGACGAGCGAATAACCGCCGGGTGGAGCTATACGCAACTCAATACCCCACGCGCTAATCAGCCACGGAAGGTTCGTCTGCACCTTCCGCAAGCCTGTATCCGGGCTCACATCACCGACAGTTGTCGCCTCTGGGCATACTTGTAGAGAAGTCACTCACTGGCCGACAAATCGCCCCTGGGGGGTTTTCTTACAAGAAGGGTACCCACCACAACACCGCCAGCAGTTCCCGACAGTGTCCGCTCAATCCAAATAAGCCTGTCTGTGCGACATTGTCATATCGATAATTTACATTTCCGCAACTCGAATGTAACTTTTCCCGAA
>CAZNOB010000142.1:0-14211 GCA_964574535.1 uncultured Granulosicoccaceae bacterium
ACAATGCGGAATCTGGTGATTCCGGCTGCCGGTCAGTTAGGTGGGTCACTCGCACACCCTGCGCTGCTAAAATACGGGCGCAATTAACGGCTTTTTGTGTATCGCCTACAACGAGACACTTTTTATCGACCAGCAAAGAGGTCAGTGCAAGAGGATCCATTCGGGATTATAAAGCAGGTGAGAGCCGTACAGGATATCACGGCTCGCGGGTTTAGTTGATTTTACTCATTGAGAGTCTGCGGGTGGAATATCTGCTGCGAATAAGCCCGAAGGCTCGGTATTACGTACCTTATAATTGCTATATGAATAAAACTGTGCGACTAATGATCGAATATATGCCCTCGCTATGGCTTATTCTTGCAACCCGGGTATCTGCAACGCAGGCTTCTTGTCTCAGTCATTGTTTGTCTGGTAGATACCTGCGAAGCCGAATATAATTGAGAACACTGGGCGCAAGACCAATACAGGTAACGATTATGTTAGATGTAACCGCGTTTTTTGATAACGATACAAATAACGTCAGCTACGTTGCTGCTGATTTGCAAACAGGGAATTGCGCGGTAATTGATTCCCTGCTCGATTACGATGCAGCGTCCGGGCGTACGCATACTACCTCTGCAGACGAGTTGATTACCTATGTGCGCGAAAAATTGCTAACTGTAGAGTGGATTATTGATACACATGTGCATGCTGATCATGTAACCGGAGCGCACTATATAAAGAGCCAGTTGGGTGGGAAAACAGCGATCGGATCGAATATCACTGAAGTACAGAAGGTATTTGGTAAGATTTTCAATGAGAGTCAAACCTTCCATACGGATGGCAGTCAGTTTGATCACCTGTTTGAAGACAATGAAACCTATAGCCTGGGCACTCTGACTGGCAGGGCGACCCACACGCCGGGCCATACATCAGCCTGTATGGTGCATCATATAGATGACGCGCTTTTTGTGGGGGATACCTTGTTTATGCCGGATTTTGGCACGGCTCGTTGTGATTTTCCGGGGGGCGATGCCGCGACTCTATACCAGTCTATCCAGAAAATTTATCAGCTTGCTGATGAAACAAGGATGTTCCTTTGTCACGATTACAAGGCGCCAGGCCGCGATGAGTTTGCCTGGGAGACGACTGTAGGTGAGCAGCGATCTTCGAACGTACAGGCAAACGAGCGCGTCACAGAAACCGAGTTTGTTGCTATGCGTACTGCCCGTGATGAAAAGCTGGGTACGCCAAAGCTGATGGTGCCAGCAGTGCAGATCAATATGCGCGCCGGTGAATTTCCCGAGCCGGAAGCAAACGGCCTTCGCTATATTAAGGTGCCTCTGAATACCTTATAAGAGTTTTCTGTTGCCAGGGAGGGCGAATTTCCCACCAGCGCTGTATGTCTGTATATTTTTGGCGCCATGGAACCTTGTCGTGCGAAAAGCATCACAGAGTGTCAGGTATTAGAAGATTTCTGCGAAGAACGTGTATCGAAATCGATACACATCACACAGAACTGAATTCCAAAATTTGGGATACTTCAGCCAATCCCGGGTGGTCCAGTGAAAATGGTTCACAGCCAACAAACCCGATATCTTATTGAGCATAGAGGTCTTAAGGAAATGCAAAAAACGATTCTAGCAAGCGTAATTGTACTAGCGCTCAGCGCATGTGATAGTGATGAGGGTGTGCAACTCGCTGCGGACGGCACGGTAATTAGTGACGATGGTGCCACGACTACGGAGGCAACCGGGGAAGGGACCACCGCTGCTGCTGATGGTGATGATGGCATTTTGGTTGGCACTGAATCGGGTACAGGTGAGAATGACCCCGGGTCAGATTCTGCAGATGATGACTCCATTGTCACAGTTGGGACTGGCGGCGATTCTGACGACACAGGTTCAACTGATGGTGGCTCGACTGGCTCAGGCGGGACCAACGCGGACGGAAGCTCGGGAGATTCAACGGGTAGCGATGGTGAAACTTCCGATTCAACTGATGAAGATAAATATGAAACTGATGACGATGCCGCGGACACCGACGTCAAGCCTGACGACGATTCCGGCAGCGCCACCTCCGATGGTGGTGAAGTCAATGACGATTCCGGCAGCGCCACCTCGGATGGTGGTGAAGTCAATGACGATTCCGGCAGCGCCACCTCGGATGGCGGTGAAGTCACTGATGATTCTGGCAGTGCGACCTCAGATGGCGGGCAGGTAAGTGATGATTCCGGCAGTGCAACTTCAGATGGTGGTTCGAACGACGATGCGGGTGGCAGTGAGACCACAGCTGATAACGGTGGATCAAACGATGGCGGCACCTTTGAGTCTGATCAGGTAGGCGGTTCGGTTATTCGGGTATCTTCACTGGTATCGGGAGATCAGAGAAACATTTGTACTACATTAAACGAACAGAACAACTTTTCTGATACTCGCGTTGGTGATTTTATTCTGCATAACAATGCATGGCGTCCATGGCGTGCATTCCCTGACTATCAGTGGGAACAGTGCATCTATACAAATACAAATGGTGCGGTTGCAGGTTGGTTTTACGACTGGGGTCCAGGTATTCCCAATATAAACGGCGCTGCAAGTGCTTCCGGTGATTTCTATGTTCGCTCTTATCCGGAATTAATCTACGGTGTAAAAGATGAGTTTCGAACCAGTGCACCTCAGTCTGAAACAGGTTTTCCGGTTCATCTAAGCGACCTGCCTAATATCTCAATTGACTATAGCTATGCCGGGCCACAGTATGGAGATGGTCGCGTAGTTGATGCGTCGAACAATCCGCGTTTTCCTAACGGCACGACTATCAATGGCGAGCGCAATGTTGCGATAGAGTCTTTCCTCTATGAGCCGAATTCGGCTGGTGAGTGTTCAACCGACATTGTGACGCGTAATGGTGGTTCTAATCACACTTTTGAAATCATGGTATGGCTTGATGCCGGTGCGGAACGGCTGCCAGCCGGTCCCAGTGATTTTGTTACTAATGTGACCATCCGTGGTGATGCTTATAAAGTCTACACCAAGGCTTCTGACCCACGTTACATCGCATTTGTAGCACAGAATCCGCAAACCTCTGGTCAGTTGATCTGGAATGACTTCACAGATTGGGCAAGTACTTATTCACATCAGGTTGAAGAGCAATTTGGTGCTCGTAGTAACTCACATCAAATCCAGCAGGACTGGTGTGTTGCTAACATAATTGTGGGCACCGAGATCTTCTGGGGATCGGGCAACCTTGATATCTATGACTGGACCATTACGCAACGCCAGCCCTAGTATTTAAGCAAAGTGGTAAACCAAACAGCCGGCCCAGTGCCGGCTGTTTGCGTTTTGCATTGTTTTATTTGACCTTGATTGCATTGGCAGGTATTTTTAATGTCATGACGTTTTCTGTTGGCGGTATAAGTTGAATCGCCATTTCAGTATCAATTGGTTTTGTAAGGTGGTATTTGTATGGTCGGTCGACAGGCATCAGGTGAAGATACAGGGCAGAAAAAGGTAAAGGGCGGGCAGCAAAGTGCTGACGGGGCGGCGGTGGAATCGGCCGACTATGGACTTACTGGCCAGGGGCAGTCCGGGCGCGATGTGTTGTTGGTTGATTTGAATAACTTTGCCACCTTCCCGACACTTGCTGTTGGAATATTAGTGGCCTCTCTGCGTAACGCGGGAAACCGTGTCAGAGTGATGTGCCCCTTATCGCACGATGTTCCTGCTGTGGTACGTGAGTACAGAGAAGCGCGCTTTGATGACTTCAAACGCCGGGTGCATTTAAGTACATCACCCCTACTGCGCAGACTGCGCGATGCTGGTAGAGCTGTGCACGCCTGGCAAGTAGAAAAGACTCACCCCATGGTTATCCGGCAAACGATTGAAGAGCTCGATAAGCAACCCGATGTGCTTTTGTTATCGGCCTACCTGCAGCATTTCAACACAGTAAAACAAGTGGCGAAGCTTGCTGCAGATCGAGGCATACCGGTGTTGCTGGGTGGTCCTATGTTTAATATTCCAGGCACGGCAGAAGCCTGGCGTGGTCTTGAAGGTATCACTGCGATCGTCGGTGCTGAGGCTGATCTCAATATTAGTGAGATGGTGAGCAGCGTTTGTAAGCGCGATAATATGTTGCAGTTTCCCGGAGTGGTCACAGCGGATGGCACGCGTAGTAATCCTTCACCGCCATTGCGTAAGCTCGATGATAGTCCGGTGCCCGATTTTACGGACTTTCCCTGGGATCGATATCCGGTTCGGATAATACCTGTGATGACCGGGAGAGGGTGCCAATGGGATAAATGCACATTTTGTTCTGATGTTGTCTCTGTGAATGGTCGAACCTTCCGCACACGATCTGTGAATAATGTGCTTCACGAAATGCGGGAACAATCCAGACGTCACGACACCAGCAGCTTTGTTTTTCTGGATCTGAAATTAAACTCTTATCCCGATATGATTCGGGGTATAGCTGCTGAAGTTCAGGATACTATTCAAGGAGCTGAATGGATTGGTACAGTGCATGTTGATCAACGTCAGGATAACGGACTAAGCCACGCAGATCTGGTAGCGGCGGTAAAGGGAGGAATGCGAAGAGTCAGTTTTGGCCTTGAGAGTGGTAGTCAGCGATTACTGGATTTAATGCAAAAGGGTTGTACCGTAGAGCGTAATTCCCGGTTTATTCGAGAAGCTCATGATGCGGGATTGAGTATTCGATGTACTATGTTTAAAGGTTACCCCGGGGAAACCAGTGAAGACATGGAACTCACAGCAGAATTTCTTGAAACCCACGCACCCTATCTTGACCGGGTGCGGTTTAATGAATTCTCTGTGATGGAAGGCACACCAATTCACGACGCCGTTTTAAACAAGAACGGGTTTCCCATTCAATTTGAGAAAACAGATTCAAGGCGCGCCAGAGTAATCTATCGAAATCCGGCTGGTAGTGATCACGCCTATCAGAAAGCGAAATCCCATGCGCTTTCAATGGTGCACCAGATCAATCGACGTGAACTGAGAATTTCTGCAAGGCAGTTTGACGGAATAATGTAACGATGACCCGTGATGTCTGTATTTGTTTGGAACAGCAGATCGTTTTATAAATGCAGGTCATCCGGTTGACGAGTATTGCCATTGATCTCCAGCAGCGAATAGCTGACTATTTTCCTGGCGCGGCCAGCGACTCCCTTTCAATAATGCGGGTGGGTAGCTTTATTCGCTCCTTTGTCGTTTCCCCGTTCATCATTGTCAGTAGCATTTCTGCGGCTTTAATTCCCATTTTCTGATGAGGTACATGCACTGTTGTTACGGTGGGTTGAATAATCGTGGTAATTTCCAGATCATCAAAACCCGTTATTGATATATCACCGGGTACCTTGATACCCATTGACTGTGCCATCTTAATAGCGCCAACCGCCTGAACATCGTTGCCGCACATTACGATGGTGGTGTCAGGGTAGTTCTGGATGATTTTTTTAAACGCATTGCCAGAGTCGGTAATAGTGTAGGGGACTTCGACAACCGGTATTTTGTCGGCTGTGAACCCGGCGTCTTTTAATGCGCGCTTCATTCCCGTGATGCGATCTCTGGCGCGATCGTTATACTTTTGAGCAGCACTTATCAGGGCAAAATTCTGATGGCCAAAATTCACGGCCAGTTGCGTCAGTTGTTGTGCCGCAGCCGTGTTATCAAAGCCCACACATGGATAGCTGGTGCCTCTGTTGTAATTCCATGCGATCACATAAGGTACGTGCCTGTGATCCAGAAATTCATAGACTTTGTTACGGCGCGTATTGCCGATAAGCAGAAGTCCATCGGCTCCGCGTGCAATCATGGTTCTGATCTGCTGCTCTTCAATGGCGGGATTGTAGTAGGAGTTCGCAACCAGTAAGGTGACGCCGGCCGGGGTGATAGTTTCCTGAAACGATTGCAACCCTCGAGCAAAAATGGCGTTGTCCATGGTTGGTATCACTGCGCCAATCGTGTTGGTGCGGTTGGACACAAGTGCTTTTGCACTGAAGTTGGGTGAGTACCCTAATGCGTCAATGGCGCTCAACACTTTGAGCCGGGTAGACTCTGCAACTTTTTCCGGTGAATTCAGAACCCGCGATATAGTCGCGGTCGAAACATTGGCCTGTCGTGCGACATCGGCAAGGGTGGGAAGCGAAGATTTAGGCATCGATATCAACCGCATTCTTGAGCAGGAGTTTGCCACAGCACTGTTCGCAATTTACATTTTTGCGACTTGCATAGTGCGATGTAAGCGCTTACATTGTATCAATTTTTACACTGCCCGTGGCGCGGCAGGACTCACAGGAAAGATTCATGGCAATCACTTATCTCAAGAAGGCAACTCATACCTCTGCGATCGATAATGCAGATGTTCGCGATACCGTTGAAACCATGCTTGGCCGGATAGAAGACGGTAAGGATGAGGCCGCCAGAGAATATGCAGCCAAATTTGATCAGTACGACGGCAACTTGCTGCTAAGCGCTGATGAAATTACAGCGGCCTGTGACAACGTGCCGGAGCGTCTGAAGAAGGACATTCAATTTGCCCACGACAATGTGAGGCGATTTGCGGAGAAGCAGAAGTCTACGCTGCAGGATATCGAGCTGGAGGTGGTGCCGGGGCTGATTGCAGGGCAAAAAAGCATTCCCTGTCGGGCAGCGGGCTGTTATATCCCCGGGGGAAGATATAGCCATATAGCCTCAGCCATTATGACTGTGACCACTGCCAAAGTCGCCGGTGTTGATAATATTGTGGCCTGTTCTCCGCCACGTCCTGATGTGGGTATTGCGCCCGCGATTGTTTATGCGGCGCATCTTGCCGGTGCAGATTCAATTTTGGCCATGGGCGGTGTTCAGGGGGTAGCCAGTATGGCCTTCGGTCTATTCGGTTTACCGGCGTCAGATATTATTGTTGGTCCGGGAAATCAGTTTGTGGCTGAAGCCAAGCGCATTCTGTTTGGTCGCGTGGGAATTGATATGTTTGCGGGTCCAACTGATAGTCTGATTCTGGCTGATAGCACAGCAGATGCGGATATCGTCGCGGCGGACCTGGTAGGCCAGGCAGAGCACGGCTACAACTCGCCGGTATGGCTGGTCACTGATGATCAGGCGCTCGCAACCAAAGTGATGGAGCTGGTACCGGGTTTAATTGCAGATCTCCCGGAGCTGAACAGTAAAAATGCTGAAGCAGCGTGGCGTGATTACGCTGAGGTCATAGTCTGTGATTCAAGAGAAGAAATGGCGCAGACGTCAGACAATACAGCCCCGGAACACCTGACGGTGCAGGCAGCAGACCTTGACTGGTGGCTTGATCGACTGAAGTGCTACGGGTCTTTGTTTTTGGGTGAAGAGACTACAGTGGCCTATGGTGATAAAGCCTCCGGCCCCAACCATGTACTTCCCACATCGGGTGCAGCGAGTTATACCGGTGGTTTGTCAGTTCACAAGTACATGAAAGTGGTCACATGGCAGCGTTCAACTCGTGAAGGGTCCAAGGGTGTGGCGGAAGCCACCGCCAGAATTTCCCGTCTGGAAGGTATGGAAGGTCATGCCAGAACCGCTGATATTCGATTGGCAAAATACTTTCCAGATGAAACATTCGATCTCACTGCCGGTGACTAGTGTACTGGAAACAGCAGTCGAGTACCGTTAGGCTAATTGTCATGTTTGATGAAATGCTCATCAATTTCATTCACGGGTAGGCTTTGCTGCCCCGAATAACGGTGCAGTTATGCTGAAAAGCCAACTCGCAGACATGCAGGAATCTTCAGTCTGGCTGGATCAGCTACCGCCAGCGCCAGCGTTGCCAACAACCCCGTTAGCCAGTGCTGATGTTGTTGTCGTTGGTTCTGGATATACGGGATTAAATGCAGCACTAGAAACCGCGCGAGCTGGCCGCAGTACTCTGGTACTCGATGCCATAGAGATCGGTGGGGGTTGCAGTTCACGCAACGGTGGACAGATAAGTACCAGCATCAAACCTTCGGTTGAGGTGCTGACCAAGTGGTTTGGAGCGCAGCGGGCGCGGGCCATTCGTGCCGAAGGCGAGACTGCTCTCACCTGGATTGAGAGCAGAATAAGTGACGAAAACATAGACTGTGATTTTGCCCGGGTAGGGCGCTATCACGCGGCACACACCCCGAAACATCTAAAAGCTCTGCTGCGGGATGCGGCGGTGCTGCGCGATCAGGACGGTATTGAATCTCATGTAGTGTCACGGCATGAGCAAAATCGTGAGCTGGGAACCGATGCCTATCATGGCGGGATCGTGTATCCGCGACATGCGTCTCTGCAGCCAGCCAAATATCATCGTGGCTTATTGCATCGTGTTCTGGATGCGGGTGTGCATGTCACCGGGCATTGTCCGGTGACCGATATTACCAAAACCTCTGACGGGTTTATTGTCGATACCACACAAGGCCAGGTTAAGGCGCGAGATGTGATTGTGGCCACGAATGGCTATACCACAGGAATCACACCGTGGCTTCAGCGACGAGTAATACCGATTGGAAGCTATATCATTGCCACTGAACCGCTTGCTGAATCATTAATCGATGAGTTGTTTCCGAACGATCGTATCGCCAGTGATACCTGTAAGGTGGTTTACTACTATCGTGCTTCTCCGGATCGGCGTCGGGTAGTTTTTGGTGGCAGAGTGTCCGCAACCGAGACCGATCCTAAAGTCAGTGCTCCACGCTTGTATCGGGATATGTGTCGAATTTTCCCCCAGTTAAATGGCTGTAACATTTCACATAGCTGGTGTGGCACGGTGGCCTACACATTTGATCAGTTAGCACATATAGGAAAACACAACGGTGTTTACTATGCGATGGGCTACTGTGGTTCAGGGGTATCCATGGCAAGTTATCTTGGCATGCGAGTGGGCCAGCAAGTGTTGGGTTTAAGAGAAGGACAAACCGCTTTTGATGAACTGCCTTTCCCGACACGGCCGCTTTACTCAGGCAAGCCCTGGTTTTTACCTGCGGCCGTGGCTTGGTATCGATGGCAAGATAAACTGCAATATAAAATGGCAGCAATGGCTTCGGATTAAGGTAGTGCTGTGCCATATCATCGATCAAAGAGCGACAAATATCGTGACTGTAAAGATTAAAGCCATAGAAACTTTTAGTAACGAATTTGTCGGGTTTGTACGCCTGACAGCTGAAGACGGTGCTCAGGGGTGGGGACAGGTGTCGACCTATCATTCAGATATCACGGTGCAAGTGCTTCATCGTCAGGTCGCACCCTGGGTGTTGGGTCAGGACACTACCGATCTGGACAATCTGCTCGACCTGGTGACAGAGCGCGAGCATAAGTTTCCCGGATCCTATCTCTGTCGGGCGATGGGCGGGTTCGATACCGCACTGTGGGATCTGCGCGCAAGACAGCAGGATAAACCAGTGGTGGAGTTATTGGGTGGAACCGCCGGCAAGGTGCGCGCTTATGCATCGTCGATGAAGCGTGATATCACACCCAAAGACGAAGCATTGCGTTTAAAGAAGCTGCGCGATGAGCAGGGCTTCGATGCGTTTAAAGTTCGTGCAGGTGCTGAAGTCGGGCGCAATAAAGATGAATGGCCTGGTCGCACAGAAGAAATAATTCCTTTAATGCGTGCAGAGCTGGGGCAGGACGTTGATTTACTGATTGATGCCAATAGTTGTTACACACCGCAACGCGCCATTGAAGTCGGTCACCTGCTACAGGATCATGGTTTTTGTCACTACGAGGAACCGTGTCCGTATTGGGAGCTTGAGCAAACCAGGCAAGTGGCTGATGCACTGGATATCGATGTCACCGGAGGAGAGCAGGATTGTATGCTGCAGGTATGGAAACAGATGATTGACACTCGCACAGTTGATATCGTCCAGCCGGATATCATGTATCTCGGAGGTATCAGCCGTACTCTGCGAGTGGTGCGGATGGCGGCGGAAGCAGGCTTACCGGTGCTACCACATTGCGCTAATTTGTCAATGGTGACGCTATTTTCCATGCATTTGTTACGTGCTATACCCAATGCTGGCAAGTATCTGGAATTCGCCATTGAGGGAACAGATTATTATCCATGGCAGGATGATCTTTTCTTGACATCACCGTTTGATATCACAGACGGTCATACTCAGGTTACAGATGAGCCCGGTTGGGGGGTAGAAATCAATCCAGAGTGGCTGGCTCGATCATCCTATCAGGTCAGTCGCGCCTGATGTGTAGGGCGGCCGATTGCTTCGGTTCCTGAATTCAAACTACTTAACATATTAATGCTAATGGCTCGACGTGGTAAGCTTTGGGGGCAAGCAGCGAACATTCTGTTCACCAATACCAGTACAATTCCTGGTGATTTTTCTGCCTCTAGTTTTTGAGCACACTATATGAAGCTTCTGACCTACACGCACCAGCAGCAATCGCGAATCGGAGTTGAGCGGGACGGTAAAATTGTTGACCTGAGCTCGCACTTTCCTGATCACTCGGTTCGGCAGCTTATTAAGGAGAATAAACTGCAGGAAGCCGGCAGGGTGGCGGCGAATAATGATGCTGAGATCGATGTAGCAGATATTACTTTTGAACTACCTATAGCTGACCCGCAAAAAATATTTTGTATCGGAGTCAACTATATGAACCGCAACGCCGAATATCAGGACGGATCCAAAGCGCCTGAGTACCCGTCATTGTTTATGCGGACACCCATGTCATTCTCGGCGCACAATGAAGATATTTATATCCCGCCTGAATCCGAACAATTTGATTATGAAGGTGAGATAGTCCTGGTGATCGGGCAGGGTGGCAGACGAATTTCACAAGCCGAAGCGCACCGGCATATCGCCGGACTAACCATAATGAATGAAGGCTCTGTTCGAGACTGGTTGCGCCACGCCAAATTTAATGTCACGCAGGGTAAAAACTTTGATCGTTCAGGTGGACTTGGCCCATGGATTCAAACGGACTTGAGTGCCATTGATTTAACTGATATGACTATAGAAACACTCGTGAATGGTGAAGTGAGGCAGTCAGATACAACTGCGTCTATGGCGTTTCCATTTGCAAGAATCATTGAATACGTCTCGACCTTTGCCACCCTCAGTCCTGGTGACATAATCGCAACAGGAACACCGACAGGCGCAGGAGCCCGGTTTGATCCTCCCAGGTGGCTTGTCCCGGGCGACAAAGTTGAAGTGATTGTTGAAGGTGTGGGTAGCCTGGTGAATCAGGTTGCCGCGGAACCGGTTTCCGGCAATTAGTAACCTGAGTTGCGGCCAGGATAGGCGGAGACAAAAAGTGAACAACGATATCAGAGTGGCTCTGGCTGGCGCAGGTGCATTCGGATTAAAACATCTTGATGGCATCAAAAATATAGACGGTGTCGAGGTGGTCTCGCTAATTGGTCGCCAACTCGATAAAACTCAAAAGGTAGCAGATACCTATCAGATAGACCATTGTACAACTGATCTGTCGGAATCTTTGGCGCGTGATGACATCGACGCGGTGATTCTTTGTACCCCGACACAAATGCATGCGCAACAGGCTATCGATTGCATGAATGCAGGTAAGCATGTATAGGTCGAGATTCCTCTGGCGGATTCACTGGCTGATGCAAGAGCTGTAGTGGAGTTACAAAAGAAAACTGGTCTGGTCGCTATGGCGGGTCATACGCGGCGGTTCAATCCGAGCCATCAATGGGTCAGAAACAAGATTGAATCCGGTGATCTGACTATCCAGCAAATGGATGTGCAAACCTATTTTTTTCGGCGCACAAATATGAATGCTCTGGGTGAACCACGATCATGGACTGACCATCTGCTTTGGCATCATGCAGCACACACGGTTGATCTGTTTCAGTATCAGACTGGTGGCGAAATTGTGCAGGCGAATATTATCCAGGGACCGATTCATCCTACTCTTGGCATCGCACTTGATATGTCTATCCAACTCAAATCCAGTACCGGTGCAATTCTCACTTTATCCCTGAGTTTTAATAACGACGGGCCTTTGGGGTCGTTCTTTCGTTACATTGGCGATAACGGTACCTACATTGCTCGTTATGATGATTTGGTCGATGGACGTGAAGAGCCAATCGACGTGACGCAGGTAGCTGTGTCGATGAATGGTATCGAGCTACAAGATCGAGAGTTTTTCGCCAGCATACGCGAAGAGCGGGAGCCAAATTCGAGCGTCGCTCGCGTTTTGCCATGCTATGAAGTGCTACATAATTTATCTCTTCGACTAAGCTAGCCCGCATGAATAGCACAGGCTAGTGTTGCCTCCAGATCGTTTTCGTGTTCCGGTACAAGACGTGCAATGGGCATTTTTATAAACAACTGAAGTGCCCCGGGTATTTTTTCAACTATGCTTTTCATCACTTATCATTGTTGTGGTAAAGCAGTCAGCGTGGTCGGAGATTAGAGAGAAATGAATCTGCAAAGTGAATGGTGTTTGCTGCAAAATCAATTTGACAGCTACGAAAAGTATTCGCTGATCATTAAACTTTTTAGCGTCACGGTGCTGGTGACTACGCTGCAAATATCGAGTGTCAGTGTATTAATAATAATCGTATTACTGGCCCTTTGGTTGCAGGATGCAATCTGGAAAACCTTCCAGGCGAGAATTGAGACGCGTTTGCTACAAATTGAGAATTTAATCGCAAATAGTGCGGCGTCAAAAGAGGCTGTTGAAGCAGCCTGTCAATTCAATTCGGAGTATCAAAAGCAGCGTCCGGGGACATTGGGGTTGGTCATGGAGTATTTCCGTCAGGCATTGCGTCCCACCGTCGCGTTTCCGCATGTCGTGCTTGTGATCCTGGCCTGCTATGGTTTGATCACACACTGGCTGTGCGTGGCAGTATTACTAAGTACTGCGCATACGCCGGATGGCGTGCGTTGGTGACTATATTTTAAAAAACAACTCTGTGCTTCAAGTATTAGCCCGTGTCATGGCACATTCCCGCGACGCAAAATTTTACCGTACAGACTTTCACTAACTATCACATTGAAAGTCGATTACGGCGATAACCTCTATCTCTATTAACATGTTTGGGTAGACCAAATGCGGAACAGGTATTCCTGAAGTGGCGGGGCCGGGATATCCGAACGTCTCCGATCTGATTTGAAGGTTTTTGTGTAAGTCTTCAGCAGAGGCATTGCCGACGTAAAACGTGGTTACCTTTACCACGTCTTTGAGTGTCGAATTGAATTCTGCCAAAACCCGTACAATGTTCTCAAGTGCAGTTTCCGTTTGCTTAACAATATCATTCTGATGTAAGACAACAGCGTTCGAGTCCAGTGACACTTGCCCGCCGAGATGTATCAGCGCATTTGACTGGTTGCCGTGTTGGTAGGGCAGTGAAGTGGTCCAGTTCCAATGTCCCTGTGGCCAGGAGTACGATCTATTAGTAGCGCTGCCATTTCTGTTACGCATTGCAGTCACTGCGAGTTTTGTCATTAAACCTTTGTTAGCCATTGATGGCACAGTGATTCCGGTTGCGGCAGGACCCGGTTGCCTAAAACAATTTGCTCGAATGCGAGCTGGTATCTCCCAGTTCTCAGCAGTGCCATCTCCGATATAGAAGACGTTCAACTTGGTTACATCGTTATAATCTGCGCCGGCTAACTGCAGAGCCGTTCGAAGGGTTTCCATCATTAGCTCGGTTTGAGCAATTATATTAGCTGGATGCAGGACTTCACCTGTTGCGGACAGGCTGGAAAGGTCACTTAAAAAAATAGTGTCATTGCACTTTACTATGTGCGAAAAGCCTTCCGCAATCAAAGGGAGTTCAGGGTGTTGTATTTCATCGCGTGGCAGGTAGTTACCGTTTAAGTTTCGCATTGCGACACCTTCCACTTCCAGAAGCATTTCGGGGTAGCAGAGTGCAGGCAACCGGATTGTGTTGATCACTGGTCTGGAAGTGTTGTCCAGCCAGTTAGCGATAGATTCAAGTATGCTGGATTCGTTGGATTGGTCACCCATAAAATAGACCACCACTCTGACCAGATCTTTTTTCTCGCAGTCCAGTTCCTGAAGGACATTGTCCAGAAAACCAATGACGGTGTAGCATTGTTGCTTAAGGTTTTTTTTGTGCAGCACGGTGCCGAATTGATCCAGTGGTGCTTGTCCACCCGTAAATGCGTAGTAACCACTTCGAACGCCATGAGCATGATTAAGTGACACGGGCCAGTTCCAGTGATTTGGCGGCCAGGCGTATCGTTTAGATAAAGTGCTCATCCATTATTCCGCCGATAAA
>CAZNOB010000143.1:0-14129 GCA_964574535.1 uncultured Granulosicoccaceae bacterium
GCGCATTGGCCATGGTAGATTCCTGTCCTTCAGTCAGAGGATGATATCTTAATTTATTTCAGTAAGAACCTTTGTTTTTGAAATGTCGATGATCCAGGCTTGAAGGTGTCCGGTGATGGGTAGCATGATGTATGAGGAATCGGCGAATGTGACGGTGCTACCAGAATCACTGGTTTTGAAAAAGAGTATTAATAGATTCAGGTGATTTGTTTCAATACACGCGCTGAAAACTATTGTTGTGTGTTCCCCCTTCAGCGAACAGCAAGACAGGTCAGCGCCGCAAGTTTGACCATCGCTACAGGCTCTTGCTGGATTGCCACAATTTAGCCAATAACCTGACAGTCTGACTCCTGATAAGTGGCGATAATTGTCGAATCGGTCGTACTTTGGTAGTCGAACAGCTCTCGTTTTAGTCTGGCCAATTTTTCTGTGGGTGTCCGGAAATAATCAGGCCATTGTTAGTCGATTTAGATGATAAATATTTGTTTTAGTATCACTGGCTTCCGGCCGTTTCCTCATTAGAGAAGTAATTTAATTTCCTTAGCTGAATAGTCGTCGCCGAAAGGGCTGCGCGGTGTGATTAAGAATGCCTGAAGACAACAAGCTGGCGCCGAGTGGACTGGAAGAGCTGGATGCTCAACAGTCTGGCAGAGCGAGAAGCAGTAAAGTTGGTAAGCAAGATAGCACCGTGGTGATTGAGTGCCTTGAGGACCGAGTGCTTTATTCGGCTGATGTTCTGTCATTGATCATGGCATCGCCTGAAACAAACCTTTCCTCTGATCAATCTTTAGCCAGTGTTACTGACCAGAATAATCAGATCACTGGTCTTGCCCTACAAGGTGTTTTACCTGTTGATGATAACGAAACCCTTTCTATCGATAGCGACGCTTTAACATCATTGCCCATAGCCACCGCATTGACGGAAGCGGATATATTTAGTGACATTGATGCGAATTTTGATATCGAACTGGGTCTCGCACTCGGACCCCTGGATGATTCCGCTGAAGATTCAGACTCATCATTCAGTGCTCCCGCCGCGATACTGAATGATCCCGTTACACCGACGGGCCCAACAGGATTGTCCAGTGGTTTTACTCTGAATACTGACGGTGGTAATGATACTTATCTGCGGGCAGACGATGGTGGGGTGTTGTTGGGTGATTTGGATGAATTTACCGTGGAAGGTAATTATTCCCTCGACACTGATAACAGATTTAGTACATTAATTTCCTATGCTAACGGTGACGGTCAGGATACGCTTAAAATTCTGATTCGAGAAGACGGCAGCGTGATTGTCGGGGTGCTTGGCGATATTTTTCGCTCTGAATTAGTTCCACAGTTGCTTGATGGAGAACGGCACAGCGTTGCCGTGTCGTGGGAGTCGAGTCAAGGATTGGTTAAGATCTATGTTGATGGTGATCTGGTCGACTATCAATACGATGTATCAGCGGGAGAAACCCTCACGGCAGGAGGCACGCTAATACTGGGCATGGAGCAAGATGCAATTACCGGTCAATTTGAACCAAAAGAAGTATTGTCCGGAACACTTTATGATTTTCGTCTTTGGAATGAAGTTCGTACCGCGAAAGAAATTGCTAATAATCATAGCAATAAACTGCATAACGATGACCTGCCTGCCGGACTGATAGCCAATTGGCAGATGGATGGACTCGATGGTGCTGGTCAGCTAAGTGATATCGTTAGTAATAATAATCTGCAGGTACTCCACACAGGTGAGCCCGGTTTCTCACCAAGTGAACCGCAGGCTGAATTACGCCTCGCAGAAGGGGCTCCTAACGGAACTGTTGTCGGAACTCTGGTGACCAGTAGTGCATTCCGCGGAGAAGATCTCATCCGGGACGGTAGTTTTACGGCGAGTGGAGATACAACCATACAGACTTATCGGGCAGGAGAAACCATCGGCGATGCCTGGCTGGTTGATTATGGCAATGTGGAATTAAAAACCGAATGGGAGAGTTCGCCGAGCGGTGGAATTTCTGTTGATCTGAATGGCAACACTAGCGGAAGTATCAGTCAAACGGTATCAGTAGAAGCTGGAAAAACCTATGTGTTGAATTATGCCATTAGCGGAAACTTTACCTTAGGCGACCAAAAAGATTACAGACTCGATGTCGACGGTGTAAGCAGGATTGATTCGATAGTTAAACCCGATGGCTGGAGGACAGGCAATCTATTGTGGTCGCAACATAGTGTAACCTTCACGGCGAGCTCAAATGATATTGATATACGGTTCTCTTCCGCAACCACCGGTAATCGGGGCCCTGTGATTAGCGATGTGCATTTGGTTGAAGTCGATGACACTGTTGCATCTGTGCTGTCGTCGTATCCAGAGTTAACTTATGACGCGGCTACTGAGAAATTTTACCAACCCATAGCCCTCCTGACTGATTGGGAAACAGCTCGGTCTAATGCGGTTGCGATGGAGGTAAACGGGGTCAGCGGAAGACTGGTGACCATCCAGAATGAAGACGAGAACTCCCTCGTTCAAGATTTTGCTATAGGGCTGGGCCACAATGTATTTTTGGGTTTGACGGATCAGTCAACTGAAGGGGAGTGGCATTGGCATACAGGTAGTGGAGACGGAGAGTTGGTGTGGAGCGATAGCGCGGGGGGCACTGTACCTGACGGAGTCTACACAAATTGGAAATCTGATGAGCCTAACAATTTCGACGGAGTAGAAGACCATGCGGTAATCGGTAGGTTTTCGGGTGACGGGGAGTGGAATGACATTCGATTCTCATCTGTCTACTCGTCAGTAGTTGAGTGGGAGTCCGATGACGTTACAGACAAATTCAGTTACCACTTGCAATTAGATCCGGCGGGCGCCCTGGCCATTAATCCAGACTCCGGAGTTCTGACCGTAGTCGATGGCTCGGCAATAGATTTTGAAGCTGGTCCAACTTATGACATCGTAGTGCGTGTTACAGATGCTGCCGGTGTGTACCACGATCAGTTTTTCGCAATCCCGATAGATAATGATTCCACTCCGGAACTGATCGGCCTGGAAGCTGCCGCTGTTACGTACAACGAGAACGACGGACCGGTAAGCATCACTGATAATCTGGCTGTCAGTGATGGTGACAGTGTAAATTTGCAATCTGCGGTGGTGAGTTTGTCGGGGAATGTCGGAGTCGATGATGTACTTGCATTGACGGCCACCGGGAACTTCACTAGTTCCTACAATACAGCTACCGGCGAACTTACAATTTTTGGTGATGAGAGTATTGGAGAGTGGGAATCTGCACTACGTTCAGTCACGTACGAAAATATCAGTGATGATCCACTGCCAGGTCAGCGTACAGTGGAGTTTGTTGTCAACGATGGCGTTGAGTTTTCCGAACCGGTAATACGTCATATTGATCTGATCCCGTTTAATGATCAGCCAGCGTTGCTGGATGGTACTTTCCCTGATATTTACGAAAACACCAGTTCCCCTGTCGCGTTAACCATCAACCAGATATTTGCCGGTAGATTCAGCGATGTTGATGGTGTATTCGGGGGTATTGCCGTTGCTGATAACGCAGCAACTACCGAGGGTAACTGGCAACACTCTGTGGATGGCGGTTCGACGTGGAGCAATATCGGTGCTGTGACACTATCGACAGCCACGATGCTTGATACAAACGCCTTGCTGAGGTTCCTGCCTGTTTCAGACTATCGGGGAGCGGTGCCTGCGTTGACAGTATATGGTGTCGATGACAGTTACATTTCCGGTTATACATCAGTGGTCAACAAAGTTGTCGCAGATGTGTCACTTCGCAGTGCCTTGTCACCTTACTCAGCAGACAGCGCGATCATTCAGCCAACAATAGTTTCTGTGGGTCCTGAAGACTTATCTTTCGGTGTACAGTTGAATCACGATGGTGGCAATGATGCTTTTTTACAGGCCAGTGATGGTAGTGCTCTGCTGGGTGGATTGACTGCTTTTACCATTGAGAGTCAGTTCTCAATGTCTGCTCCGCCCGCAGGTGGATTTAGTCCGCTGTTTTCCTATTCATCTACAGGTTTAGGAAATGCAGTGTTGGTTGCTGTGAATGATATAGGTACAGTATTTATAACCATCGACGGGGAACGTGTTGAAGTCATTGAACAATACCCGCAGCTGTCCGATGAAGGTCGACATTCGATTGCTGTCACCTGGGACTCCCGGTTTGGGGATATAGCAGTCTATATCGATGGAGATTTGGCTCATAGCCAGTCAGGGGTCAAGGCAGGTCATTCAGTGGCGCCGGGTGGTGTACTGGTCATCGGTCAGGATCAGGATTACGTCGGTGGCGGTTTTAAAACTGATCAGTTCTTCAGCGGTTCATACTACGACTTACGGGTTTGGAGTGAAGTTCGCTCCGAAGCCGAGATCGCAGGTGCCTATCATGTAAAGCTGGACCCCGGTGCATTGCCCGCTGCATTGATCGCGAATTGGCAAATGGATGAATTTAATGCTTCTGGTCAGTTCGAGGATGTGGTGGCCTCCAGTAAGCTGGAAGTTGCTCATGCCACAGTGCCCGGCTTTGTCTCCAGTACACCTGACGCCCGGCTCACTGTTTTTGAAGGGGCCGCAGACGGCACTGAAGTTGGCAGACTAATACCCGGGGTCAATCCACTGGTTGAGGATCTGATCCTGGATGGCAGGTTCACCATGGATGAGGGTACCTCACTTACCACATACACCGCGGGTGATGTGCTTGGCGGCATTGATGGGCACTGGCAGGTCATTAGTGGTGATGTTGCAGTGCAAGGTCACTGGGGGCAATCACCATTGGGTGGCAATGCGGTTAATTTGGATGGCACAACGCCAGGAGCCATCAGCCAAACATTCAGCACTGTGCCGGGCAAAACCTATGTGGTGAATTTTGCCATGACCGGAGATTTCAGCAAGGCGTTTTCAAAGTCGATGACTGTCAGCGCAGGTGGTTCTTCTGAGACATTTGTTGTTGATGTGCCAGCCGGCTGGGAAACTGACAACTTGCTGTGGAACCACCGTAGTATGACATTCACGGCGAATTCAATAGATACGACACTTACGTTCGCGGCTGACTCATCGGCAAGTATTGATGCTCCTGTGATTGGCGATGTGCAGGTCGTGGAAGTGCCCGTTGGCGTTAGCCATCTTTTATCAGCGGATCCCGATCTCCATTACGACGCTGGCACCGGAAAATTCTACAAGCTAGTGTCCACTCCGCAAACGTGGAGTGAGGCAAACAATTCTGCCTTCGCAACAACACTCAACGGAGTTCCGGGACAGCTGGCAAGGATTTACTCTGCCTATGAAAACACAGTGGTCCACGATCTGTCACAGTCTGCTACCGGTAGTGTCTGGCTCGGTGCCGGTGGTGTTATTAATGAAGAACGATGGCACTGGTTAGATGGGCGGGAACCAGGCCTACAGTTCTGGGATGGAGATGAAACGGGTGTTGCAACGAACGGTGCTTACACTAACTGGCGTATCGGGGAACCGGATGACAACCTGGGGGAACGCTATGCAATACTTAATCAGTTATCGGGCCTTTGGACCGACAGGCACCATACGGCTGAATTAGGTTCTGTCATTGAATGGGATGCGGATAGCGTGCTGGGTGCTTTCCGCTATAGTATAGAAAGTGATCCCGGTGGTGCGTTTATTATGGATGCGGATACCGGAACATTGTTGGTGAGTGATGGATCGTTGCTCGACTATGAAGCGAGTTCGACACACGATGTACTGGTTCGTGTCACTGATATTGCCGGTGAGTTCTATGAGGAGCTCGTCACCATTTATGTGCTGAACGTGAATGAAGCGCCAGTGATATCAACAACAGGAACTTCGACACTTGATTACTTTGAAAGCAGTGGCGACGTTGTTGTTAACAATACCTTGATCCTGGCTGACCCTGATACAGCGACACTGACTTCAGCCACGGTGGTGATCTCTGGTGGTTACCGGGCTTCCGAGGATCAACTTGATTTTACCGGGACATCAGAAATCTCTGGCAGCTGGGATGTCGGCACGGGTACCTTATTGCTTAACGGGGAAGACACCGTAGCTGCGTGGCAAAGTGTGCTTCGTTCTGTTACCTATAGCAACAGCAGCGATCAGCCAGAGTCGTCGCTTCGTACGATTGACTTTGTTGTTAGCGACGGCACTGAAGTTTCCAATACTCTGAGTCAATCCGTGGCAATTACAGAAGTCAATGACGCCCCCATCATACTGGACGGAATTCTGCCTGATGTAATGGAAGATACAACAGATCCCGCTGGCGAGACTGTAGAAAATACATTTTCCGGTCAGTTTTCTGATGTAGACGGGGTTGTAGAATCCATAGCCATCGCTGCTGATGCCACAACGACCGAAGGGGAATGGCAATATTCAACTGATGCCGGTGTGAACTGGTACGCGATTAATGCTATTGATGAAACAGAGGCCTTGGTCATCAATATCAGTGATAAAATTCGTTTCCTTCCCGCCACTGATTATCACGGGGCTGTACCCGCACTGACGGTGTATGCCGTAGATGATTCAAGCGATGGTTTTGCCACGATGGGTACTTTACGAGTTGTTACCGATGTAACGGTAAGAGGAAATGACACGCCGTACTCTGCCAACTCTGCGGCTATCACAGGCAATGTGAACGCAGTCTTTGATCCGCCTGTGAACCTGGGTATTGTGCCCTCTGCGACAACAACCTTCGAAGACATTGAAACTGTCATTAGTCTCGGAGGTATAGCAATTGACGCCAGAGATCACACCGGGCCGCTCACTCTTAAATTAACTTCATTGAACGGGCAGCTTAGCTGGGTTGATGACCCTGATCTGTCATTCAGTTCTACCGGTAGCCAGCTTGAAATCGTCGGGGACGCTGCGTCTATCAATGATTACCTGAGCGGCGACGTTATTAGCTATCTTCATGATCTGCCACATATGCATGGTTCGGGCGCCGATACTGTCAGTGTGTCACTCGATTATGGTGGCGTGTCGAGTGCGCTTGGCGACATCAGTATTTTTATCAGTCCGATAAATGACGCGCCACAAACGCAGGCTGCGGTTGAAGTGTCTGTCGATGAAGACATCCCGCAGGTCATACCTTTGTCGGCCTTCGATTTTACCGATATCCACGACAATAATAATTTTCTTCAGGTAAAAGTAGTTAACATTCCGCAATTCGGTGTGCTGACTAATGATGGCAGTGCCGTGACCAATGGCGCATCAATAACGGTATCAGATATTACGGCAAACAAGCTGGTCTATACGCCTTTCGTCAACGCCAACGGTCTGGCCTATGATCAGTTTACTTTTCGGGTTCAGGATGATGGCGGGACTGCCGACGGCGGAATTGATCTCAGTATAGATACGGGTGATGTGATATTTAACGTAGCGCCGGTAAATGATCTGCCTGCATTGTCAGTCAATCCCGTGGATGCTATACGAGGCGAAACACTGGTGCTTGGAGCTTCTCATATAGCGCCTTATGAGCCAGATGTTGATAGCACCCAAAGATGGATTACCGTTTCTGCGGTTCCGATCAATGGAGCGCTTCAGGTGGGCGGCTTGACGCTGGTGGATGGCGATCGTTTTTCACACGATCAACTGGTTACAGGCCTGGTGCGGTATATCCATCAGGACGTCAATGCTGAGAGTGACTCGATCGGTCTTGTTCTCCACGATCAGGGCAATGATGCAACGTCGGCAAGTGTTGCAGTGACACTGTCGATCAATGTTCAGGAGACTCATCCGCATGCGACACTCGATATGGCATCCGTGAATGAAGGTCAATCCATAACGATTGAAGTGTTGGCTAACGATGTTGTGGCCGACGCCCCGCTTAACGCGGGCTCAGTACTGGTTACAAGCCAGCCGTTGCACGGCACTGTGTTTGTTGATGCTAATGGCGCGATTACCTACTTGCACCATGGCGATGAGACCACCTCGGACTCTTTTGCTTATACGGTTTCTGACACCGGTGGTGATATGTCTTTATCAGGTGATGTATTGCTATCAATCGTGCCTGTAAATGATGACCCGGAAATTCAGACGCCTGCTGATGCGGGCAGTTATTTGCATCGATCGCCACCACTACTCGTTGCATCGGAAATCGAGCTGGAAGATCCTGATGACCACATGCTCAGTAGCGCAACAGTATCGATAGGGGCGTATGAAGCGGGTGTTGAGTCACTGGCACTGGGGGCAGGTAGTTCGCTAGCGTATACCTGGGATGCGATCAACGGTGTGCTGACGATTGACGGAATTGCAGGTCTTTCAGATTATCAGGATGCGTTACGGTCATTAAGCTATCAAAGTGAAGACACGCCGAGTGTATCTGCGCTTACAAGGACACTCAGCATTACAGTGACCGATACTAGTGGAGCAAGCAGTGATTCGGCCGAGTTTCAGTTACTGCTAACAGTACCCGAGCGACCCATTGTATTCAGCGCCGTTAATCCTGATGCGCTCGTTTACGTGGAAGACGCTCCACCGTTGCCGATTGACTCGAATCATATTCTTGACTCACTGGACAGCAGAGATATCACCAGTGCGCAATGGCAGATTAGCGGAAACTATGCTGCAGATCAGGACGAGCTGTTGTTTAATAACACATCTGAAATTACTGGCAACTGGGATGCGATCAGTGGCACATTGCTGCTGAGTGGAGTTGCCGATGCGGCGACCTACCAGTCTGCGTTGCAATCTGTTGCGTATGTTAATAGCAGTCAAACGCCCGAGGTCAGCCCACGCACTTTATCTCTGGTGGTAGAATCTTCTTCTGGTCAATCTGATATTCTGCAGCATAGCTTGCAACTGGTTGCTGTGAATGATCCGCCCACAGCACAGGGTGGTGCGGTTAGCTTGCAAGCGGATAATCTATACGGCTTCAACTCAACTGATTTTGGTATCGCTGATCACAATGAAGGTCATGAATTAAAAGCGATAGTCATCGAATCACTCCCGGCAAGCGGCCAGTTGTTATTTGGCTATTCTCCCGTCAGCGTCGGACAGGAAATATCCCGTGCGGATCTGGTTGCCGGTGAGCTCACCTACACTCCGGCTTTAAATATTGGTGAGAATCCTGTCTCTGATTTGTTTACCTACCGCGTGCGTGATGATGGTGGAGTTGATAATGGCGGAATAGATCTATCAATTGATGCAGGCTTGATTCAGCTTACCGTCGCACCCGTGAAGCCTGCCACAGACCCGGCTCCCGAGCCTTTTCAGGTTACTGAAAATGCCACTGCCGGACAAATAGTCGGTCAGTTAGATATTTCGACAATAGATCCTGTGTTTACGCATTTAGACAATGGCACATTCACATTGGCAGATCACTCGCAGCCTGACCTTAATCGCTACGCCGCAAATGGCGATTATCAAGGGGCCGATTTAGGTTCGTGGCAGGTTACCGCGGGCAGCGTGGATCTGCATGGTGATTTCTGGCAACGCGGTCCCGGTGAAGGGTTAGCACTGGGTCTCAATGGCAGTGAAGCGGGAGTAATTGAACAACAATTTGTGACTGATGTTGGCTCGCGTTATGACATTACCTTTATGGTGTCAGGTGATTTTCGTTCAGATTCCAATACCCCGGCTGTTTCGTTAGAGGTGAGTGCTGGTGATCAGACGGAAGTGATTCACTTTGATGATTTTTCTGAATGGTCGGAACAGAATTTACAATGGCGAGAAGAGACTCTCACTTTTACCGCCACTACTCCGGTGACAGCGCTAAGGTTTCAGTCATTAACCGCTGGCGCTTCAGGACCGTTGATTTCGGATGTTCAGGTTCGTGATGAGCTGTCATTTGATAACCGATCAACGCAATCGCCGTTTACAGTGGACAATAGCGGCACGATATACGTTGCTGATAGCGTCATTGATTTTGAAACACAAAACAATCATCTGTTGGAAATAGCGCTAAGCGCGCAAAACGGCAATGAACAAATATTGTCTGTGCCAATAGACGTGATCGAAAAGAATGAAAAGCCGATCCTGGAAATTCAGCAATCAGTGCAGATGTTTAAGGGAACATCAACAATACTTAACGCTTCACATCTTAGAGCGATTGATGTGGATGTTTCTGATCAGTCAGCGGATTCCATTTTTTATGTGGTCGACCAGACAACCAGTGCAGGGCAGTTATTGCTCAATGGCAACACCGCTATCAACACAGGGGATTCATTTACTCAGGATGATCTTAACTCGGGCCGTCTAAGTTATATCAACAACAGTGCATCTGCTGAAACCGATCAATTTACTTTTACCCTCAAGGATGGCGGTGAGGATGAGGCAGGAACAACAGCCGGTGAATTTCTTATCGAAGTATATGAGCCACTGACGCTGGCAGGTTCAGATACGTGGTCAATACCAGAGCAGGGTGTGCTGACATTAACCCCCACACTACTCACTACGATGGGTGGTTTTACGCAGAATGATGAACTGCTGATTGAAGTCACTCGTCCATCACAGACCACAAGCTTCATTGATACCAGAGGTGAAACCACGGTAAACGAGTTTACCGTAAGTGATGTAATGAGCGGTTCTATCCAGTTGCATCATGACGGCAGCCTACCCGAGCCGGATAGTCTGCAGCTGTCGCTTTTCCGCACCGATATCAATAGTTCGACTGCCGTGGACACCAGAACATTGGATCTGAATGTTGTTGACATTGCTAACGCACCTTCCGCCAATGACAGTTTGATGTTTACCGATCACCTCACACCATTGACCATCACCGTGGCACAAATTGGTTTCTCGGACGCCAGTGATGGTGACGTTCTACAAGCTCTGCGTCTGGTAGAGGTACCGGCTTCCGGATCACTATCTTTGGATGGTGTTGTTGCAGGGGCGGGTAGTGTGGTGCCGGTTAGTGCATTGACTGAGGGTTTGCTCAGGTATCAGCCCGATTCGTCAGTAGCCGGAACCATTACTGACCATATCAGTTTTACGGTGATTGACAGTGGCGATGTTGACACCGGCGGCAGAGTTGAATCACTTCAGGTAAATAGTATAACCATTACGGTTGTGAGCAATCATAGTGTCGTGGCCCACCCGGATACTATCACTGTCCCTGAAGGTGGAGCAGTTTCGATTCTCTCCAGCGGAGAATCCAGTGTTGCCGCGAACGATAGTGATCCTGACACTGACGTTTCAACTTTGAACATCGAACTTGATACGGGTCCGGCGAACGGTACACTCGAGCTTAATCCTGACGGAAGCTTTCTTTATACACACGATGGAACTGAAACCAACAGTGATCGTTTTAGCTATCGTATTTTCGATCCCGATCAAAGTTCGCACAGCAGTGTCGGTATCGTGCAGATACAGGTCATACCGGGCAATGATATTCCACAGGGTGGTGAACTGGATGACCTGATAGCTGTCGCCGCGGAACCACTTAATTTCAGTTTGCCTGAAAATCTGTTTACCGATGTTGACGATGAAGAACTCACCCTTACAGCAAAACTTGCTAATGGATCCGAACTGCCGGACTGGCTGAAATTTGATCCATCCTCTGGCGAGTTTAGCGGACGCCCGGATGCTGACGATGCCGGGGCACTGGAAATTGTTGTGATTGCAACCGATGCTTCAGGCGCTGAAGTAAAAAGCGATTTTCAGATCATCATTGAACCTGCTATGGCGCAATTGCTACCAGATGAGCCAGACGAAATACCTAAGCTGCCGGTTGCGCCTCCGCCTGAGACACCACCAGATCGCAGCACTGTTGTTCAGGTGGGCGGGGATGAGTTGATAGGAGATACAGAATCTACCGTGAAGGACATGGAGGAGAGAAGCATTGCTCCGGATAATCAACAGGCTACAGAGCCTTCAAAAAATGAAGTTGTGGTTTCCGTAGTCGCGGATTCACAGAAATTCAATGATGTCATTAAAAAGCATTCCCAAACGAAAACGGCCGCGATTATTAATGCTCCCATCGAGGTGAATGATGCTTTGCTGGTCAAATCTGCTGGTGAGTTTTTCACAGACGATGACTTTCTGCCCGAAGTGCAGTCATTAATCAGGCAATTGGACAATGGTCGCGATGAAATACGCAACGCTGATGCGCGTGAAAGGGTTGTTCAGTCTGGCGCGTTTTCAATTTCAGCGGGTATGTCAATAGGCTACGTGCTTTGGTTAATCCGAAGCGGGCTGCTGCTAAGTAGCGTATTTGCGGCGATGCCCGCTTGGCGATGGATCGATCCTTTACCGGTCCTGGATCATAACGATGATGACGACGATGATGATACCGACGAATCGCTGGAGTCGATGGTTATCGAGAAAGAAAAACAGCCCGATTTAGAAGTACCCGGTTCGGAATCAGCAGAGGCTGATCCACAGAAACCAACCGATATCCAATCAGGTGAGCAGGAAAAACAGTGAATGCGAAGCTGGATTGCTCTCAAGCTCTGATCTTCGGAATGTATATTTAGCGGCCTTATTGATGAAAAATATGACAAACCCCTGAGTAGCGGATAATATACTGCAGCTTTGCGATTCATCGGTATTGGACTGTCGGATGCTCAAGGCAGACAATCGTCAATTAAACCGTGAAGAGAAATCAGGCTTGTTGCCCGGAAAAGACCCGAGACTGCGTTATTTTTGGGCCGGAGATTCAGTTTCACCAAGCCGAATAGTGGTTCTGTCTTACCGATATAAACCGAAATAGCAGGCCTAAATTTGTGCCGCTGTAGATTCCTATTCACAAACTGCGGAGGGGTGATGCAAAAAATGCATCACCCCTGTGCAAAAATAACAGACTACAAAAACCCCGGAAACCGGTAGCTTCTACAAACTGTGCAAAGACTCCGCTACTTTATGGCAGTGGCGTACTGACGCTATAAGCCGGCTACTACAAAACCAGGGGACTGCCGGGACACTCCTGGAAAGTTTTAAGTGCTCACAGCGCAGACTTTCGACTAATCGAAAGGTTGTTGTTGTTCTGCATTCAATCACAGCCCGTGAGATGCTCGAGTACGAGAATTCTGACGGGCGTTGAAATCGACCGTAAATACATGATTATTGGGGAAATCCAACCATGAAAAGTAAGTTAGAATACATTTGGCTCGACGGCTACAAGCCGACCCAAAGCCTTCGCAGTAAGACAATGGTCAGAAATGACTTCAGCGGTAAGCTTGAAGATTGCCCTGTGTGGTCGTTTGACGGCAGCTCTACTGAGCAGGCAGAAGGCAATGATTCTGACTGCCTGATCAAGCCGGTAGCGATCATCCCTGATCCTGATCGTAAAAACAGCTATCTGGTGATGACTGAGGTTATGAACGCAGACGGCACGCCACATGAATCAAATGGCCGCGCCACCATTGCCGACGATGACGATGATTTCTGGTTTGGTTTTGAGCAAGAGTACTTTCTGATCAATACCGACACCAATCTGCCGCTGGGCTTTCCGGTGAATGGTTTTCCAGGTCCACAGGGCCCTTACTATTGTTCAGTTGGCGGCAAAAACGCCTACGGTCGTGAGATCGTCGAAGAACATCTGGATCTTTGCCTTGAAGCCGGTCTGAACGTCGAAGGCATCAATGCCGAGGTGGCAGCAGGCCAGTGGGAATATCAGATCTTCGCTAAAGGTGCGAGACGTGCCGGTGATGAAATCTGGCTGGCACGCTACCTCCTCGAGCGAACCGCTGAGAAGTATGGTGTTTCTGTTGACTTGCATCCTAAGCCGCTGGGCGACACTGACTGGAACGGTTCGGGCATGCATGCGAATTTCTCCAACAGTCCAATGCGCGATTCCGGAAACGAAGATATTTTTAACAAAATATGTGAAGAGTTCGGTAAGAACATTCAGCGTCATATTAGCGTTTACGGTGCTGACAACGATCAGCGTTTGACCGGTGCTCATGAAACTCAATCGATCGATCAGTTCAGCTACGGTGTATCTGATCGTGGTGCCTCTATCCGTATTCCGGTTGGTACCGTTGAAGACGGCTGGAAAGGCCGCTTGGAAGATCGTCGTCCAGCGTCAAATGCAGATCCATACAAAGTGGCTGCCTCAATCATCAAAACAACCACAGAAGCGCTTAACTAGCAGGCATTTGTGATTGTGATGGCGGATTTGTCCATCGCTTTTTGATTAAAAATCCCCGCCCCGAGCGGGGATTTTTTTATGGTGGACCCTTCCGGGACCATCGATTCA
>CAZNOB010000144.1:0-1622 GCA_964574535.1 uncultured Granulosicoccaceae bacterium
CTCAAATGATCGTAAAAACGCCCTCGCCATGGCACGTTCTCGCTACGCAGACTTTCATCTGGGTTCCCTGCAAGCCATCGCCCGCCAGCAAAATACCAGCGGTAGTAACAACGGCACCGACATGCGTAATCACATCCGTGAGAAAATCGCATCCACAGGCATTGCCTCGGCGCACAGCGCCATAGCATAAATTTCTGGTGAGCACCTCTTACTCTGAACCGTTATTGGCTGCGCTCTTTACCAGTACTATGCGAATCCGGCTACACGGATTTGAGCACGTTTGATCAGGTAAACGGTATCATGACATATCCGTATTTCATCCATGGTGGTATCACCACCTGGCGGCAGCGGTTGGCAAGCCACCATTCGAGCTTCCAACCACTCTGCTCCGCCAATCAAAAGTCGTTAGCAATGTTGAGACAAATTGATGACTGAACCAAACCTGCAGTTCTCACGACAGGAGTTTTCCAGGCGTCTGGAAAAAACCCGCGCTGCTATGGAGCAAGCAGAGATTGATTTACTGCTCGTCAGCGATCCGTCGAACATGGCCTGGCTTAGCGGCTATGACGGCTGGTCGTTTTATACGCATCAGGCGCTTTTACTGAGTCACTCGGGTGAACCCGTCTGGTGGGGGCGCGGTATGGATGCGATGGGCGCTCGACGTACCGTCGTAATGAGTCACGAAAACATTGTGGGTTACGACGACACGTATGTACAAAACCCGTCTAAACACCCAATGGAATCTCTGGCAGCGCTGATTAAGGACCGCGGACTGGACACGGCACGAATCGGCGTTGAACTGGACAACTACTACTATTCAGCCGCCGCACACAAAAACATTACCAGTGAATTGCCACTGGCAACATTTACCGACATTACCGGCCTGGTAAACTGGCAGCGTGCGGTGAAGAGCGAACGGGAAATTACCTACATGCGCCGCGCTGCCCGAATCGTAGAGCGCATGCACCAGATGATCGCTGAAACCGCTAAACCCGGTATAAGAAAGAATGACCTCATCGCAGACATCTATCATACAGCTATCACCGGTGTTGATGGCCATTGGGGGGATTACCCGGCGATCGTGCCCATGGCGCCATCAGGCATGGATGCTACTGCCCCACACCTGACATGGGATGACCGGCCGCTGACCAGCGATGAGTGTACATTTTTTGAAATCGCAGGTGTCCACCGCCGCTATCATTGTCCCCAATCGCGCACTCTCTATCTGGGAAAACCACCTGCAAAGTATCTTGATGCGGAAAAAGCGGTACTCGAAGCGGTAGATGCCGGCCTGGCACAAGCCAAACCCGGTAATCTGTGTGAAGACATCGCGATCGCTTTCAACACTACTCTTAATACCCTGGGGTTCGAAAAAGACAGTCGTTGTGGATATGCGATCGGACTATCCTATCCCCCGGACTGGGGTGAGCGAACTATGTCTTTCCGAGCTGGCGATAAAACCGTCCTGCAGCCCGGTATGACTTTCCACTTTATGCCTGCGTTATGGCTGGACGATGGTGGTCTTGAAATTACCGAGCCGATTCTGATCACCGACACCGGCGTAGAGTGCCTGAGCAATACGCCACGTTGTATGACAATCATCAACTAAAGCCAGTGAGCCT
>CAZNOB010000144.1:1722-14118 GCA_964574535.1 uncultured Granulosicoccaceae bacterium
TAGCTAATAAGATACCTGACTACGTTCTATTGTCGTCGAACACCACTAATCAGTTACCCGGAGCTTCGGTTCCCAATAACCTGCCCGTTTATGTGATCTGACACCCCTATTTACCATAAAAATTTGTGCCCTGGAGGCATTAGCGCTGCGCTATGTTAACATCGGCGCCCGCTGTGAAAGCACCAAAATCATCAGAGAGACACTTGTGTGAGTCAAACCAAAGACGATATCCAACTACAGGTCTGGAAGGACCTGGCCCTTAGCAAACAACTTCTCGCCAACGAGATCATCAAAGCACTCGACCTCGATTCAACCTGCACTGCAGCAGACCTCAAGGCATCCCTGAACAAGCTGATTGATCGCGCACGTCACGCCGACGACTCGATTCGTGAGTCTCGCAAACGTGCAGACGAATCTATCAATGAGCTTCGAAACGAACTAAAAGCTTCTGAAAAAGCACGCAAAGTAGCTGAAGACTCAATTGATGAAACTGTCGCGCGATCACAGGCTGCAGAAAACGCACTGTCGGTTGGCAGAGAACAAAATGCAGAAGCGCTTAAGAAAGCCAAGGACGAGCTGGCACGCAAAGATCGAGAGCTCAAGGCAATCAACACTGCACTTGCCGATACGCCGGAAAATGTTGTCAAAAAGCTGAAGACCCTGAAGAAACAAAAGCTTGATGAAAACACCGCTCGTAAAGCGGCGGAAAACTCGGTTCGAACCCTGAAAAAAGAAAAGAAAGAGCTCGACGAAAAGCTTGAGGAGCGCAAAACTCTGCTGGAACAGTGTGCCAGCCTGGTCGAGCACTACCGCGAGCTTCGAACAGTATCGGAAACTAACCTCGAGAAACTCAACGAACTTTCCGAAGATGCAGCCGAAAAACTGCCAGAGCAGGACGACAAACTGCTTGAAGGCATAGAGATGGCCGCTACCGTCGAAAAAGACGACTAGCAGTGACTCGCAGGGTGACTCGCATCAGCGATTCACCTTTGGCAATTGACTTACTCACCCCGAAAGTTCGGCTTGCGCTTTTCATTGAATGCGGCCACCCCTTCCAACCGATCTGCAGTGGGCACCAACCGGTTATAAGCTGCAATCTCAAAAGCATAACCAGTAGTAATATCAACCTGACTTGCCACTGAAATACTGCTTTTAACCTGTGCAACAGAAAGCGGCGCGAGCGCTGCTATTTCTGCACCCACCTCCAATACCGATGGCATCAACTCATCACTGGTGACAACCTTATTCACCAACTGCCATTGACTGGCGTTTTCCGCGCTGAACAGACGGCCGGTCATGATCAGTTCCCGGGCACGCCGGTCCCCCACTGCACGGGGCAGGTTTTGTGTTCCGGCACCACCCGGCATGATGCCAAGCTTTCCCTCTGGCATGGCAAATCGAGCTGACTGTGCAGCATAGATAAAGTCACAGCACAATGCGATCTCCAGTCCCCCGCCCATGCAATCACCGTTCACTGCTGCTATGACTGGCAGCGGACACGCCATCATAGCGCGAATAGCCTGCTCGAGAATCGCATGTTGCTGCTGCCATTGTGTATCGGACATGCTGTTGCGTTGTTTGAGGTCACCGCCAGCACAAAAGGCTTTGTTACCTGCACCAGTCACCACCACCGCTCGCAGATTCTGCTGATCCACATACAGTTGCTGAAAGAGATCTCGCAGATCGGTCATCATTGCAGTATTCAGCGCATTGCGGACTTGCGGTCTGTTCAGGGTGACCACTGCGATGTACTGCTGCGGCTGATTAATCAACAGTGTTTCAAACTTATGTCTAAAAATATTCATAATCAGTTTATTAAAAAAGTTCTATTTGGGCGCTCGTGATCATCTGGAAGCTGGAACCCAGGAAATGCAAAATGCCATCGGCGACAGGTTCAAGCTGCTTATCAACATAATGTTGATGATCGATCGGCGACTGCCGATCATCACAGGGTTCGGGGCCATTGACGGTGATCACGTAACTTATCCATGCTTGTGGATTTGCTTGTTTGCGCGCAGCCTGCACATGCGGCGGGACATTCCTGGTGTAGTCACTGAGCTTACGCCGCAGGCGTTTTCGATAAACCAGTTTTTCATCAAACTGTCCATCCAGTAAACCCGCAAGCGTTTCTTTTACTAACTGATCAACCGGCTCATCATTAAAAACTTTTGCATACAGCGAACGTTGAAACTCACGTGCCATTGGTGTCCAGTCCGTACGAACAGCTTCCAGACCTTTGAAAACCACTTTAGTATCGCCATTTTTCCCTTCAACCAGACCTGCATAGCGTTTCTTGCTACCCGATTCAGAACCACGAATCGTCGGCATTACAAAACGCAAGTAGTGAGTTTCGTATTCAACCTCCAGGTGTGATTCAAGCTTATAGGTATCCTGGAGTAGTCGTCGCCAATAAACATTCAACTGCTTCTGCAGTGCGAAGCCGATTGACCCGGCCTCATCCACCGAAACAGCATCACCTAACAGGACAAACAGGGAATCTGTATCGCCATAGATTACGCGATAGCCGCCGTTTTCAATTTGTTGTTTGCTGGCAAGAATGATTTCATGACCACGCCGGGTGATACTACTTGCCAATTGGTGATGATGAAACCGACAGCCACCCGAGCCAAGCACCCCGTAGAGTGAGTTCATGATAATTTTTATCGCTTGCGACAAGGCCTGATTATTGTCGGCTTTTGCCTCGTCACGTTTACCCCATAGTTCCTCGATAAGGCCGGGTAAGATATGTTCCGATCGTGAGAACAATGCGCCCTCAAATCCGGGAACCACACTCTGTGCACTGCTGTCATCCGCGTTCATCCGCCCCCTGGCAAGACCCAATGGATCAATAAGGAAGGTGCGAATTATACTGGGATACAGGCTTTTAAAGTCGAGTACTATAACGCTCCGATACAAACCCGGCTCTGAATCAAGCACGTAACCACCGGGACTGTTGCGGCCTTCACCGCCAGAGGTTGCTGGCGCTACATATCCTTTACGATGTAACCTGGGTAAATAAAGGTTATCAAATGTTTGCACCGCACCACCGGTTTTATCAATTGGCAGTCCTGTCATACGTGCACGCTGTACGGCAAAGTTAATTAAATCAGCGTGCTCAAAAATCTCTGTCACCAGCCGGGTATCCTCAATGTTATACCTTGCGAGTGCTGCTTTATCATGTTGATAAAGGTGATTTATATGCCCGACCCGATCAGCTTCAGCAATGGTTTTACCTCGACCGAGTAACTGCCGAGATACATTTTCAAGCGAGAAACTTTCAAAGCTCCAGAAGGCAGCACGCAGAGTATCAACACCATCGAGTACAGCGCGTCCAGGTATTCTGGCTATACGCATTTGCCCGGAAGCCCCCGGCTGTAGAATTGCACATGCCTCACCACCACGTCCCGGAGCAAATGGCACACCGAGCGCCTGACACCGCTTTGATAAAAAATCGAGATCAAAATTAATGACGTTCCAGCCGATCAAAATATCAGGATCCAGCTGCAGCAGCCGACTGATAAAACCTTCCAGCAAAGCTTTCTCAGTGGGAAAGATTTGCACCTGATAACCGTCTTCGGCAGCAACTTCAGATTTTGCCACCATCAGCACTTCCGCATGGCTTCCACTGTGTATTGCAATTGAGTAGAGTCGCCCGGTTAATCCCTGTGTTTCAATATCAATAGACGCAAGGGTGAGCTTACCACTGTAATCAGAAGGTTTTAGTTTTGGGCTGATCATTTCACGATAACCGTCGCGCTGCCGCACAACACCGGTCGCGCTAAACCCGGCATTGATGAAGCGCTCCATCAAATAGCGGTCATGCGGTTTGATATCGCTTTCATGCAACAATCCAGCGCTATCCTGACGTTGAAGGTCAGCCATATGCGAATGCCTGGTGGTGTAGATCGCATCTACCGGCTTACCATCAGGAGTGGTCAGCTCGAGTGGCTTGCGCACCGCACCTGGCGGCAACACCAGATTCGTTTCATGATCAATAAAACAAACCGGGCGCTGGGCGGGAGCATGTAGTCTTAGCGGACCATCAGTGGTACTGGCCCAGAAAGACAGATCAACCCCACTGGCCACATCACGCCATTGGCGCGATATGAGGAATCCTTCTATGGTGGTGGGTTCAGACAATATCTATATCGCGGCGAAGTTGTCCCATGATAGCAAAACCAAATGACTAAACCACAATTGATGGTGCGCGTTGCCTGAGCACGAACACGCCGGTTAAACAGGCGACAAACACTTGAGCACTGACACACAAAGGGTATCGTGGCGCACCGCGATGAGAGAAACGCAAAGCATCTACTCTTACGCTTTCGCTCTTGATCTACCCACGCTTGATCACGCTCAAAATGCAGCAGGCACCCGCAGGGGTGTTTAGCCGCAAAAAAACTTTTTGCTTACGTTTTTGGTCTTCAAAAATGAAGGCCCCCGGCAGGGACGTCCTGTTAGCAGCGCAACACCGCACCACCAATGCGTAACCACCCAGTTACTTCATCCACAAAAAAGGCTGCCTATTGGCAGCCTTTTTCACATTACTCGACAAGGTGATATTAACAGCCTGTCAGTCAGTGGTAACCACGCAGTTATCGAAAACGGCCGGATCTTCACTGTAGACCACCACCGACCCAAATACACTTTTCTCCGGTGCGGTAAGCGTGGCGCCGTAGTCCGTGAAGTCTGCCGTAGTCACCGGCAGTTCAGCGGTCTCAAGCGAATTGTACTCGCCATTCATCAATGACAGTGAAACGCTGGTATATTCTAACGCAGAATTTCGCCTGGCTCTGCAGTTCATGCTGTAACTACTACCCGGTTTGATGGGGAATTCCTGATACATACAACCCCCACCTTGTACTGACAATGCCGCAGCGCCACTGTCCGCTTCATTGCTCAGTGCGAGCAGGTCTGAGGCAGCACAGGAGGTCCAGTATTTAAGATCCGCTTCAAAATCACCGTTTACCAGAATATTCGCCACTGGATCTGTGTCAGGTTCTGGATCAACAGTCGGGTCGGGAGCGAGACTTTCAATCATTCCGGGCACCAGCACACAGGTATCGAATGTCGTTCGATCTTCGCTATATAACAAAGCCAATCCATAAACAGATTGAGCGGGTGCTGTACCAGTGATCGAATAATATGCATAGCCGCCAGTATCGATCTGTTGCACCTCCGTGCGCAGCGCGTTGTAGCTGGAATCAAGGAACGATAGCTCCATTATTGTCCATAAATTTCCACTGCGTGCAGCCTGACAGGATAAGGTGTAGTCCTGACCCACCGTCACCGGCACTTCCTGATATAAACATCCGCCATCACGAATACTCAGCGCATTGCTGCCTTCATGCGCTGCCGAGCTTATCGAAGTGCTGGCCGCAGATCCACAGTTGTCCCAGGCAACCAGAGACTGGCCATCTTCAAATCCGCCGTTAACTAAAATAGTGTTTCCGTCCGGGTCCGGGTCTGGTGCAGGATTGGGCTCCGGAACGGGCTCAGGTTCCGGAGTTGGCTCGGGCGCGGGCACAGGGGGCGCTGAACTCGCGATCACTTCTATGCGAGGACCCGATGCATGCCAGATACCGGCTCCTTCACTGGCAGAGTGCGGCAGATGAGATGTATACCACAAGACCACATCTTCACCATCAATACTCTCAGGCGGGGATATCCAGTTATCACCAATTTCTCCGCGTGCACCGAGGACCCAGCGACCAGTTTCGGCAGCCTTATACCTGCGACCTGCTGCATCCCACTTTGAAAAGTTATCCGGCACACCATCATCACGAGAAGGCACCAGGCGGACTTGATCACCAGTGACTTTGTCTTCGACTATCCAATAGGGTGTATCTGCCGTCGTATCGTTAAATTCGAGCGCCTGAGGATTATCGTCTCCACGTATAATGCGATCATTTTCACGATCGCCAATGTCAAAATCAAATAACCAATGGGCATGATGTCGATGATTGACCTGACACTGCAATCCACGACTGTAAACACGCGAATCCAAAGTGCCATCGGCTGAAAAATAATAAGTCTGGTAAATCTGATACTCACCAATTTGCCAGTTGGCCCCCACCTCAAGCTTGCGTTCACCGTCCTGAGTAAACGTACGATTACATACCGACAGATTATTACAGGCGCTATCTGGCGCACCTGAATTTGCGGGCTGCAGACGAGTAGTGGATAGAATATCCGCAAAGGGGCCACAGCGATCGTTATCGTACTCGACGCGCATGACCGGCATACTGACCTTATCGAGAATGCGCTTTCCATTGAAGTCGACATCCTTCAGCACAAGACCAGAAGAGTTAGAGTTTGTGGTGAAATCAAAACTCCATCCTTCCCATTCAACATCTGCGGCATGCAATTGACTGGCAAAGACCATCAACAGGACCCAGAACGAGAGTAATTTAATTTTTCGATTTATCATTTTACCAACCCGCCATCGCTAACTGTCGAATCACTCAGGTTAACCAACGCACTGTAGATCGGTACTTCGCCATCTCCCGGACCAAAAGTGACATACATAATGCGCTGCGGATAATATTGCTCATCTGCATTCGTTAACTCACTCAATGGCGGAAAAGCCAACATCGCAGTACCGGATAAGCCAGCGACCTCAAAGCCGCTATTGATCAGGTTCTGTCGACCCAGAGAAATAGCCCGGGTAACTTCAATTGCATGCTCTGACGGTTGATACTCGACTGCCTGAAAGGTTTCGAAAGTCACCTCGCCACTGCGCTGCAACACCACCTCTACGGTTTCATCGAAGCTGTAGCTGTACAGTAAAAAGCTGGCACTGACAGACGATTTACTGTCGCCGGAACTGCCATCAAGCTCAATAAAGTTGTCACCGATTGCACCTCGCACGTTGGGGTTTTGCATGACGACACCTCGTGCTGCATTGACAACACTTTGAAGCGCGCCATCTTTAGCACTGGCTGGCAAAGCCAGAGCGCCAGTCATACCAAGTGGCTGCGGTGGCCAGATACCCTGTTCTATGTCGGTATGGGGGGTATGGTCACCCTGCCCCGGCAAGGAGTTCGAAACATGAACACCCCCGGAATCACCGCAACCGGAGACAATCACCAGGGGCAATGCCAAAATGGTCAGATTTGCTAAGTACTTGTGCACCTACACACTCCACTTTCCGTGCTGGTCGACAAAGTTGTCGTATAAAAAGGCTAAAAACTCTGCTGCGCAACTTCCATACCCTTCAGACGTATCCTCTGTGAACCGTGTCAGAAATGTGCCGACAAAGGTCTATACTTAGCTATTACTACCGTACATGACAGGCTATTCGACGATGAACTCAGCGCTCGAAAGACCAGCACCGCATTTTTATTCAGTCGGGGATTTTAAATTTAAAATTGAGAAAGATTGCTCAGCTGATCCTTTGACCGGAGTAGCTGTCTGGGTGCAATTCAGAGGGGAGCCCTGCTGTGATGACAACGGTCATCAATACCGCTTCTACTTACCACTCGGGGTAAGCGACAGAACCATTCATGACATCTGTCGTGCGTTTCGCCTGGCAACGCATTGCGACACCCTGGTAGATGTCGCATAGCTGTAAAAACTCAGGATACTAATCCGGTTGCCAGGGGCCACGTCCCTGTGTGCCCGCCCGATGCAAACTTAGAATAAGTCTGCGTAGCCTGTTTGCTCTGTTCATACATCGATAGGCGGCAGCACTTGCAATACCGTCACTGTGTTCATTGCAAATGTTATGCACACTATCGCCTCGGAGGATCGTTCAAGGGACGTAACAATCCGCATGCCTGCCACAAAGTGATAACCGATTCCTTATCCTCGGGCTGAAATGATCTGACAAGCATGACTGGTTCAGCTGTTACTCGATGATGGCAAGCAACTCACCGGTTTCTATTTCGCTGCCCGGTTGCACAAGTATTTCTTTTATCTTGCCTGATTTTTCAGCATATAGTGTAGATTCCATTTTCATTGCCTCCAGCACCATGACTGTCTGGCCTTTCTCTATTTTGTCTCCCACTGAGATCGCAACGTTTACCACCATACCGGGCATGGCGGCGGCAATGTGGTTTTCGTTGGTCGGGTCTGCCTTGCGATGCGAATCAACTGACGAGGTCAGGTTTTTATCGGCTACTGACACTTCACGTGGCTGTCCGTTCAATTCAAAAAACACGGTTCTTCTGCCATCAGCATGAGGGTCACCAACAGTCAGGAATTTGAAAATAAGGGCGCGTCCCTGATACTCATCGATAACAATTTCCTCACCGGGACGAAGCCCGTAAAAGAATACGGGGGTCGGGAGAGCACTGGTGTCATCGTAGTTATTCTGATGATCAATTAGATCGTCGAAGACAGACGGGTACAGAGCACTGGCTATCGCATCCTTTAGTTCCGGCGCATCCAGACCACGTTTTTTCAGTGCTTCTATTATTGCATCGAAGTCGACTGGCTCCAGAGTTTGTCCTGGTCGGCCACGCATAGGCTTTTCACCTCGAAGAATTCGGTTTTGAACTTTCCTGGGGAATCCTTTGTACGGCTTGCCCATCATACCGCTGAAAAGATCCACGACTGAATTCGGGAATGCGAGTTCACGCGCCGGGTCCATGACATCTTCGATGCTGAAATTATTAGCAACCATAAACAACGCCATATCGCCTACCACCTTTGAAGTTGGTGTCACTTTGACCAAATCACCAAACAGTTGATTAACTGCGGCATAGGTATCACAAACCGTAGTCCACTGGTCAGCGAGCCCAAGTGCTCGCGCCTGCTCATACAGGTTCGTGTACTGGCCCCCGGGCATTTCATGCTTATAGAGATCCGCAGTCGCAGGCAGTGTTTCGCTTTCAAAAGGCGTGTAGAAATCACGAACAGAGCGCCAATAGTCCGCTACCTTATCGAGTTTTGTCGTATCCAGTTTGGTGTGACGCGGGCTAAAACGCAGAGACTCTGCGATGGTATTCAGATTGGGTTGGGATGTGCCGCCTGAAAACGGCGCCATCGCGACGTCGGCAATATCGAGCTTAACACCGGCGGCATTTAAAATTGCTGCAGCCTGAATACCGGCCGTATCGTGTGTATGGAAATGAATCGGTATGTCTAATTCGCTCTTCAGTGCCTTGGTTAGCATCACCGCCGCATCCGGCTTACACAGTCCACCCATATCTTTAATACACAGGATGTTTGCGCCCATGTCTTCAAGTTGACGTGCCAGGTCAATGTAGTATTCCAGGGTGTATTTATGCCGATCAGGATTAAGGATATCGCCGGTATAGCAGATCGAGGCCTCACAGATTCCGCCATACTTGCGCACACTTTCCATAGTGACTTTCATATTAGGTATCCAGTTCAGCGCATCGAAAACCCTGAACACATCCATACCACTCTCAACGGACTGTTTGATAAAAGCTTTGACCAGGTTGTCGGGATAGTTGACGTAACCAACCACACTGGATGATCGCACCAGACACTGGAACAGAATATTCGGGATACGTTCTCTGAGTAGTTCAAGTCGCTGCCACGGGTTTTCTTTCAAGAAACGCATTGAGGTATCGAATGTCGCTCCGCCCCACATTTCTATTGAGAAGAGATCAGCACAGTCATAAGCATAGGTAGATGCGATGTTTAGCATATCGTCTGTGCGCATCCGAGTTGCAAACAGCGACTGATGTGCATCACGAAATGTGGTGTCTGTCAGCAGCAAACGTTTTTGCTTGATGATCCACTTGCTGAAGTCTTCAGCACCCATCTTTAGAAAAATATCGCGGCTGCCCTGTGGCATTTTGGCAGTAAGATCGACTGGTGCGACAGGGATCAAGTCCCGACGACGCGATTCCGGTCTGTTGGCCACCAGCTCATTACCGTTAACTGCGACATCACCAAGGTAGGTTAAGATTCGACTGGCTCGGCTGGGACGATCCTTGAATTCAATTAATGACGGCGTATTGTCGATGAACCGGGTATCACAGTTGCCGGTACGGAAAGTCTTGTCCTTTAGAAGCCTCAACAAAAACGGAATGTTAGTCTTAACGCCACGCACTCTAAATTCATTGAGTGCTCGTTCCATCCGAGTGACAGCACGTTCAAAGTTCTTTCCGCGCGCACTGATTTTGACCAGCATTGAATCATAGTATGGTGTCACAACCGCTCCGACGAATGCGCTTCCGGCATCAAGCCGTATACCGATACCACTGGCAGAACGGTACTGGCTTATTCGGCCATAGTCGGGCATAAAATTATTACCCGGATCTTCAGTAGTGACTCGGCATTGCAGTGCAAACCCGATGGTACGGATATCTTTCTGCTCCCCAATACCTATCACATCGCCACTCAGCGTTTCACCTTGCGCCACAAGAATCTGAGCTCGGATGAGATCGAGTCCGGTGACCTCTTCAGTTACAGTATGCTCTACCTGGATGCGGGGGTTCACCTCGATAAAGAAAAAGCGCTCGCTATCGGCATCGACCAGAAACTCTACGGTGCCGGCATTTTCGTAATTCGCAGTCCGTGCAATCGCACATGCAGCCTCACAAATCTCATCGCGCAGTGCAGGCGAGAGATTTGGCGCCGGGGCAATTTCTACCACCTTTTGATAACGACGCTGCACAGAACAATCTCTTTCATAAAGATGCACCAGATTGCCGGCGCTATCACCAAGAATCTGCACTTCAATATGACGCGCATTACCAACAAAGTTTTCTATGAATACGTCGGTGCTGCCAAACGCTGCGTTTGATTCACGTTGTGACGCTTCTAAAGCCTGCTTAAACTCGCTTTCTTTTTTAACCACTCGCATCCCGCGACCACCACCGCCATGCGCTGCTTTTAGCATGACCGGGAAGCCGATTTTTTTCGCTTCTTTCAAACCGGACGCCGCAGTTTTGATTGCTTTTTTACTGCCTCCCAATACGGGTACGCCCGCCTTTTGAGCCAATTCACGCGCTGAAGTTTTATCACCCAGTGAATCAAGTGTGTCAGTCGATGGACCAATGAATATTAATCCCTCTTCTCTACAACGTCGCGCAAATTCCGGGTTCTCTGACAAGAAACCATAACCGGGATGTATAGCATCGATATTATGCTGCAGGGCGATTGCAATGATCGCTTCTATATCAAGGTAGCTTCGAATGGGTTCACCGGGTTGCCCGACCTGGTAGGACTCATCTGCCTGAAACCGATGTAGTGCGTATCGGTCTTCATGGCTGTAGATAGCAATCGCCTGAATTCCGAGTTCATGTGCGCTGCGGAAGACACGGATAGCAATCTCGCTGCGATTAGCAACCAGAACGCGATTAATCTTTTTACCTTGATTCAAGATTTTTCCCTGAATTATTAACAACCGTAATCTGAAGGATGTTGTAGTTGTGTTTGATTATTGCCGCCCGGCTACCGGTGTATCCGGCACTGGGGGTTAGATAGAGTAAAGCCGGATCAAAGTGCTGCGCAATAAATCAGGCAGCATGAACCGGCATTTCCCATTAGAACGTCGTTCGACGCGTATTGATTACAACTGACGTATTATCGCGCACTTATACCGATGGCTTCAACTGTACAGCCGTTGCGCGCCCAATCGATCATGAATCGCGTTTGATTGTTGCTCAGTTATACGCAGACCTTTCGCCAGAGCATCCAGATATTGAGCTTCGGTCTGGTTATCAAGCTTAATGGCCATTAGAGACAAGGCATAGACATCTTCCTCAATGCCTCGCGGCACAGAGTGAATAAATGCGTTTACATCGCTGCCTTTGGCCATTTCAGCACGGATAAAATCAGCCTCGGACTTACCGAGATTCCCAACCCGTTTCAGTATAACCTGTTGTTCTTGTTCATCCAGTCTGCCATCTGCCAGTCCGGCCTGTATCATCGCCCGGATATATACTTCCGATTGCTGCGTCTGGTCGATCGTTTGTACGGGTGTTTCAAAGGGGTTATTCACACCGGTTCCAGAGCTACGCCCCCCCGCTTGTTGGCCGGTAAGCTCCTTCAGGGCTTTACCCAACAAATCCCCTATACCGCCGCCGCTCCCGGGTTGACGTGCCTGCGGCTGCCCACCGCCAAACACTCCGCCACCACCTTGAGATTGCCCGCCACTGGTGGAACCGCCGGTCCGTTGATCACCACCGCCGAAAACACCACCACCGCCTCCCGTGTTTGAACTACTACCAACGCCCAGTAACTCTTCCAGCCCTTTGGCACCGGAACCGGAGGTCAGCGTATCAGTCCCGCGCCTGCCGCCACCTAGCAGCTCTCCAAGAATTTGTGTTGCGTCTACCATGTGTTATCCCACGATTCTTTGATCTGACACTCCATTATACAGAGGTTACTGCGCGAAGCTGGCAATGCTGATTCCGGGGTGATTCTCGTACGCTCACCGGCATAATCGGAACATGCTCCGTGAGACAGATCGCT
>CAZNOB010000145.1:0-2972 GCA_964574535.1 uncultured Granulosicoccaceae bacterium
GTCTGCGCGGCAGAACCTCTGCTACTGCGAACGCGCCCTGACGGTGCGTTTTTACGATCATTTTCGTTACGTATGAACAACTATGTGCCTCAAATGATAGTAAAAACGCCCTCGTCATAGCACATTCTCGCTACGCAGACTTCTACCGCGCAAACGCCTAATACCGATAATGGTCAGGTTTGTATGGGCCTTCGCGATCCAGACTCAGGTATTTGGCCTGATCTTCAGAAAGTTCCGTCAGATCCGCACCGATTTTAGCCAGGTGCAGACGCGCCACTTTTTCATCCAGATGCTTGGGCAATACATGCACGCCGATTTCATATTGATCAGCCCGTTCCCAAAGTTCAATCTGTGCCAGTACCTGGTTAGCGAAAGAGGCCGACATTACAAAACTGGGGTGGCCAGTGGCGCAACCCAGATTAACCAGTCGACCTTCCGCCAGTAATGTAATTTTCTTGCCATCAGGGAATGTTATATGGTCAACCTGTGGCTTGATATTATCCCACTCATACTGCTTCAGGCTGGCAACATCGATTTCACTGTCAAAGTGGCCGATATTACAAACAATGGCTTCATTCTTCATGGCGGCCATATGATCATGAGTGATAACTCCGATATTGCCCGTGGTGGTAACAAAGATATCGCCCTGCTCTGCCAGGTCATCCATTGTGGCTACCCGGTAGCCTTCCATCGCTGCCTGCAGCGCACAGATGGGGTCGATCTCTGTCACACATACAGTTGCACCCATACCACGGAACGCCTGTGCACAGCCTTTACCAACATCACCATAGCCAAGTACGACACAAACCTTACCGGCGATCATGACGTCAGTGGCGCGCTTAATACCGTCGAGCAGTGATTCGCGGCAACCATAAAGGTTATCGAATTTTGATTTTGTCACTGAATCATTAACGTTGATCGCAGGAACTTTTAAAGTACCTTCACGAGCCATCTCGTACAGGCGATGTACACCAGTTGTTGTCTCTTCAGACAAGCCTTTGATGTCGGCCAGCATTTCAGGGTATTTTTCATGAATGATCTGGGTAACATCACCACCATCATCAAGAATCAGGTTAGGTTTCCAGCCATCAGGACCAGCCAGTGTTTGTTCGATACACCACCAGAATTCTTCATCAGTTTCGCCTTTCCATGCGAATACAGGGATGCCCTGATCAGCGATGGCGGCAGCGGCATGATCCTGGGTGGAAAAGATGTTGCACGAAGACCAGCGAACAGTGGCACCGAGATCAATCAGTGTTTCTATTAACACTGCAGTCTGAATAGTCATGTGCAAACAGCCCACAATCCGTGCACCGGCCAGAGGCTTGGTGCCATTGTATTCTTCGCGAATACGCATCAAGCCAGGCATTTCGTTTTCAGCGATACGAATTTCTTTGTGGCCCCATTCGGCCAGTGAAATGTCGGCAACTTTAAAGTCACCTTCGAGTTGCTTTGCAGCATCACTCATAAGTTTATTCCTATATAGACAATTTAATTAATAATTTAGATTCTATTGATGCTAACCGACACCAGCCGCATCACGCAGTTGATCTGCTTTATCTATGTTTTCCCATGTAAACCCTTCCGTCTCGCGACCAAAGTGCCCGTAGGCAGCGGTTTTACGGTATTTAATTTTGTCTGCATTAAGCAGATCAAGCATGGTCAAAATTCCGTAGGGACGCAGATCAAAATGTTCACGAACCAACGCGGTAATTTTTTCATCGTCAATCTTACCGGTGCCAAATGTGTCGACCATTATCGATGTGGGCTCAGCCACACCAATTGCATAGGACACTTGAATTTCGCACTTTTCTGCAATACCGGCAGCAACAATATTCTTCGCTACATAACGACCTGCATAAGCCGCAGAACGGTCAACTTTTGATGGATCCTTTCCGGAAAACGCACCGCCACCGTGACGCGCTGCACCACCGTAGGTATCAACAATAATTTTACGACCGGTTAATCCTGCATCACCCATTGGTCCGCCAACAACAAACGCGCCGGTTGGATTAATATGGTATTTCGTGTCAGCAGTTAACCAGCCAGTTGGCTCGAGTATTGGTTTCACCACGTTTTCCATGATAGCTTCCTGAAGATCTGACAGTTTGGTGTCAGCTGAATGCTGAGTCGATAAAACCACAGCATCGATACCCGCAATTTTCCCATCCGTGTAGCGGAAGCTCACCTGACTTTTCGCATCTGGTCGTAACCAGTCTGCACCGGCTCGGCGATACTCAGCATGTTTTTCTACCAGACGATGTGCATAGGTAATAGGCGCTGGCATCAACACGTCTGTTTCATTGGTTGCATAACCAAACATTAAACCCTGATCACCTGCACCCTGATCTTCGGGTCTGGCGCGATCGACACCCTGATTGATATCAGGGGACTGCACGCCAATAGCGGTCATTACCGCACAGGTATCGCAGTCAAAACCCATGGAAGAATCTGTGTAGCCGATTTCGCGGATGGTGTTGCGAATAACCGCTTCATAGTCAGGCTTGGCAGTGGTGGTAATTTCACCCGCAATCATAGCTAACCCGGTCTTAAAAACCGTTTCACACGCTACTCGCGCGTGCTTGTCATCGGCCAGAATGGCATCCAGAACTGCGTCTGACACCTGGTCAGACATTTTATCCGGGTGGCCTTCAGAAACTGATTCTGAAGTAAATATGTATTCCTTTGTCATAAGGCTAAATTGTCTCTGCTGATAGTCTTCTGGATTCTAAACATGGCCAGCGCCAAAAAATACTTTGGCGAGCGTCAGTAATCAATCGACGGGTCACGTACCGACGCGCCAAATTATAGCCACCCAAAACAAATAAAGATATCTTTATATCGTTATATGAACAACTGGCGGCTGGCTGATGCAAAAAGCGGGCACGAAATAAAAGGGACTTCGGCCACAACTTATCGTTAACTTCCAGCGCAGGGCAATCGCAGCATCGAAAAGTGACGCATGGGCGCCA
>CAZNOB010000145.1:3072-13924 GCA_964574535.1 uncultured Granulosicoccaceae bacterium
CGTTAACTTCCAGCGCAGGGCAATCGCAGCATCGAAAAGTGACGCATGGGCGCCATCACCGTCGGAGGCCTTCATTTTTGAAAAAGACCAAAAACACAAGCGAAAAGTCTTTGTGCACTATTCAGCCCTTCGGGTGCCTGCGGCATTTTTGAGAGTGATCGTGCAAGTGGATAGCGCTTGCAGCCACACCATTAATCGGACTCGAGCGTTTTATAGATGTAAGACGAAGAACTACCCTTAAAATTTAACGATATGGTCGAAGTAGCTGGGTAAACTCCGCATCCGCATTTGATCATTCACTCGCGGGCAGCCATCTGACCTCTTTGCAAATAGCGGATATTTTCTCGAACCGGGCGCAACTCGGTGCGCAAACTTTCGAGTGCACGTGCGGGATCACAATCACCGCACATAAATATATCGAATGCCGAATAATTGTGCTCCGGCCAGCTGTGAACACTTATATGAGATTCAGCCAGTAGTGCGACGCCGGTGATTCCGTCTCCCTGACTGAAACGATGCAAATGAATGTGCAACAAGGTTGCACCGGATGCGACTACTGCACTACGCATTGCCGATTCCAGTCGCGCGGCATCGTCTATACCTTGTGCGCCCCAAAAGTCGACGATCAGATGCTGACCCACAGTGGCAGTGTGCTTCCCCGCCTGGTCAATGGCAAAATCAGCACCGTCACTGCTGCCAGCCGTACCGGCAGTACGTACCTTGCTAGAGAATTCGTTTGACAATCTTAATATTGCATACTGTTATCAGCCTGCACGGCAGAACGAGGAGCTGCCCGGCATCTTAATATTCAATGGCTGATAGTTGCAGCGATACTAATAAAGGCCTGAAAAACAGTGTCCTGTGCCAGCGCTTGCTGAAGTTTGGTCTTTGACTGCTCAAGTCTGCCTGTCGCCGAATAGTTTGTACCCGGGATTTTCAAAACGGAATATCGTCATCGAAATTAATGTCAGGTCCACCAGCTGCCGCCGCTGCAGGAGCGGCAGCAGCAGGCGCAGACTGTTGTTTTGCGGGTGGATCCATTGGAGCTGTAGACTGATAGTCACCACCGCCACCGCTACTACCACGCCCACCTAGCATTTGCATTTCACTGGCGACGATTTCAGTGGTGTATTTGTCCTGCCCGTTCTGATCTTGCCACTTGCGGGTTTGTAGCCGTCCTTCCACATACACCTGCGATCCTTTAGTCAGGTATTGCTCTACAATTTCAGCGAGACGATTGAAAAACACCACGCGATGCCACTCTGTACGCTCTTGCTTTTGTCCTGTGGTTTTGTCCGTCCAGGAGTCACTTGTGGCCACGCTGATATTGGCAATACGCGCGCCGGATGCGGTTGCCCTAACCTCTGGATCATTGCCCAGATTGCCAACTAATATTACCTTGTTGATGCCGCGTGCCATGATCAAGTTCCTAGCTAAGATGTTGTGCCGAACGCATGTTGCCTATGATAAAAGATTCACCATCGTTAATGTACCTTTCGAAGAACTTTTACCACTGCGATAACCTCCCTGCCGTTTTTCGCCTCAAGCTTGTTACACTACATGTCAACCAATCGATACACCAACCCTCACCTGGACGATGTTGTATCGAGCACTTCCCTGCCAGGCATTGAATTCTCCCCGCTTATTCTTCACTGATGTGGATTCGCCCGGTTCTGCAGCGGAATTAAATATCGCTTCTTCTTTAACGCCATCGACGGAAACAGCTACCCGAAACAGCAAATCCACAGCTGATCATTCAATCTCTGACAGGCTCCCCCGGTCCCCGACAAAATTGACTCAGCCGAACTTGAAGCCGCGCTGAGAGACAACCGGGATTTCCACCACGATGCGCCGCAATGTGCACAGTATCCGTTTGACAGCTACCCCTCCGGCAAAGTACCTTTTTCTGGTAAACATCAGTCTTCACGCATGTTTTACATGAACAATCACATCCTCTGGAGGATTCATGAATTTAAAGAAATATATTATTAGCACCTCACTGGTTGTGGGTGCGGCTACCCTGACCGCAGGCACATCATTCGCGGCTGAATGCGCAACCGCGGGCCTGCCCGGCGAGTTGGCAGGCCCCGACGGTTATCCCGAACGTGCGCTTACCATGGTGGTTCCGTATGGCCCGGCTGGCGGATCAGGCCAGGTTGCACAAGCGATGGCCGAAGCAGTCACTGAATTAACCGGCGTTTCAATTAACCGTGATCACAAGCCAGGTGGTTCAGGCACTGTGGGCATGACAGCTTATATGGCAACTCCGGCTGACGGCTACACAGTCATGGAACACATCGACGATGCCTCAAGCGCTCACGCACTCGATTCCACTCGGCCCAACCCGGCTGAAGATCTGATCCCTCTGGTGACATCTCAAATCACTTTCTCGCAGATTTACATCCGCACGAAGGAAGATCGCTACACTGACTGGCCATCTTTTGTTGAGTGGGTGAAAGCGCAGGACGGTAAGGCCACTATCGCAAACGTTTCAAAAGAAGGTTCAATGGAACGCGTTACGATGAAGTTCATCACCGACGCGACAGGCATGCAAATTCAGCAGATTTCTTTTGACAAAGGCGCACCTCGCTATGGTGCACTGGCGGGCGGACAAGTTGACGCTCTATTTGAACAACCAGGTGACGTAAGAAAATTCCTGGATTCAGATTTGTTCAAGCCAATCCTGACCATTCTTAAAGAATCACCGGAAGCATTTGCTGACGTACCCAACCTGACCGACGCCGGACTGGATTTCGATCCGCTGCTTCGATTCCGTGGTTTCTACGTCAAAGCCGGCACACCTGAGGATCGTGTTAAGTGGCTTCAGTGGGCTTTTCAGAAAGCCTATTGCGAAGAAAGCTACCAGGCCTACAACGAAAGCAAATTCATGACATTGATCGAAAGCTTCCGTGATACAGATGGATCCAAACAACTAATCACCGACACTATTGCCCAATACCGGGACGTGTATAAATCCATGGGGCTGGAAGTTAAGTAAATAAGCGGTACAGAAGCTGTGAAAAAAAAGTGGGTCAGTCTATGCTGACCCGCTTTTATTTAAAGGCTTCAACTTTCACTAATTTCTACAGAACACGTTTTCGATCTCCGCCAAAGCGCACGCAATTCACTCACCAGAACTAACCGGTAAATTATATGAGCAGGCTTAAAACCCGCCACTATGTGGAAGCAGCTTTCTGGCTTGTTCTTGTTGTATTTTTTTTCGCCTACTCGTTCGAATTCAACAAGGACATTGAAATATACAAGTACGGCGCAACACTTTGGCCGCGTACTATTCTGTTTCTCATTGCACTGGCAGCAATTGGTCAGCTACTGGATCAACGCAAAAACGGAGATAAAGCAGCCAGCAACACCATGGCCGCAGCTCACGAAGAGCCAGAATTTTCAGACGAACACAGCGGCCTGGCCTGGTACATCAGCACCTTTCTATTGCTTTGTATTCCGTTCGTTTACATGAATCTGCCAGAGAAAATTATCAGCGGAATGTCAATTCCGGAAGACGGCAGCGGTCGCATCAAGATCATTTGTGCTGCGGTTTTATTTATCATTTATGTGATCATGGCCTGGCGAAACATGGTCGGTGGTATCTTAGCGTTGCCCATATTTTTCGCGGCTGTTCTGCAGGATTTTGGCTTCTATGCCATGGCGCCATTTTTTATCATCGGTATTATGCTGTTGATGGGGGAGCGACGCGGCGGGCGCATTGTGTTGATCATGCCTTTTATCTATGGGCTTATTTTATTATTTTTCGTATCACTGCTTTATGTAGGACTGCCTACTGGCAATGTGACGCCCTTTTACAATTTTGGCAACTGGATTGTCACACTGCTTCAATAGGCACCCATGGAAACTTTAAATAATTTCCTAACCGGCACGGCTACTCTGTTTGGCGATCCGGTTGGCATACTGATTTTCTTCGGCGGTGTGGTCGGAGGCATGCTGTTTGGCGCAATACCTGGCGTCAGCATGTTAACGCTTGCAGCCATTCTGCTGCCTTTCACAGCCCACCTGAGCGCTGAACACGGCATCATGCTTTTCTCTGTGATTTATTGTACCGGCGTCTACGGCGGGGCGATCACAGCAATTCTATTTAATATTCCAGGGGCTCCGGAAAACGCACCGACCGCATTCGACGGCTACCCGATGACACTTGACGGACGCGCCGGTAAGGCCGTTGGCGCTGCTGTCATGTGTTCCGCCATTGGTGGTGTTGTCTCCTGCATCATCATGATGTTTGCCACCGCCCCCATCGCCGGATGGGCCATCTCAGCTTTTGGGCCACCGGAAATTTTTGCACTGGTATTTTTTGGGCTTGCTGTTGCCGCATCTGTAGGCGCTAAAACATTCTGGAAAGGCTGGCTTTCCATCATGGCGGGTTTAATGATTGCTGTTGTTGGTCTGGATCCGGTGGGGGGTATCGAACGCTATAACTTTGATATGCCTTACCTGGCCGCAGGTATACATTTTATTCCGACGATCCTTGGTTTTTTTGCCGTATCCGAAATCTTTGTTCAGGCCGAGAGAAAAGCCACCGGTGCCTACAAAGCACCAAAGCTCAGTGTTGATTTTCCCACATTTAAAGAACTCTGGCTGCATAAAATAGCCGTTGTCCGATCAATAATTATCGGGTTTTTTTGTGGAATCCTGCCGGGCATAGGCGCTACTCTGGCCGCCTTTATGGGGTATAACGAAGCAGCGCGCTGGTCAAAAGACAGAATGGCTTTTGGTACCGGTAAAATTGAAGGCGTTATCTCTTCAGAGACCGCAAATAATTCGGCAACCGGCGCGGCAATGATACCGCTGCTGGCACTGGGCCTTCCCGGCGGCGCACTGACCGCCATGATGGTGGGTGTTTTTCAAATGCACGATATGGAACCGGGTCCACTGGTGTTTATCAACAGTCCGGAACTGGTATGGGTAGTCTTCTCCGCTATGTTTTTCGCCAACGTCTCAATTTTACTCGTCGGTTTTCTGGAGGCTAAAACCATCGTTAACCTGTTACGTATTCCGTTTCAGTTTCTTGCTCCGATGATTTTATTGCTCGCCACCGTGGGATCATATGCGGTACGCGGGCTGGTGATTGACGTGGTGGTTATGTTTGTTGCCGGTGTCGCCGGTTTCTTTTTGCGTCGGTCAGGTTATTCAGTAGCCGGTATTGTACTGGGCCTGATTCTTGGAAAAATAGGTGAACAGACATTTGCCCAGGCGATGCAGATGCTACATTTTGAATTCTCCGGTTTTCTTACACGCCCGATTGCTTTCGGACTTCTGTTCGCTGGATTTGTAACTATCGGCGGCAGTGTCTACGGGGCATTTTTCAAGACAAAGAACACAGCTGATACAGACAAACAGGCTACCTGATTTCTGACTGGAAGTATTAATCAGGCTTCAATCGCTGCCAGAATATTGACTGATGCGTTTTGCAATTGGCAATACGCTGACTTCAACATTCGGAGATTGGCACGGTAACAACGCCCTCGACAGAATTGGCCAAGCCACAGACATAAGCTGACAAAGACCGCACCTGATTTGCTAAGTCTGCGGGGGGCTTGCAGCCGGCTTGCTAAACCAAACCACACATAGAACCACAGCAACGACCATCATCCCCATACCTTCGCGCGCCGTTTCGACATCCCACCAAATTTCCTGCCGCCACCAGCGAGGCGTCGATGGCCAATAGTGGACAATCCCTGCAACCGCACCAGCAGTACAAAGCAGCAAAAATATTTGCGTTGTTTTCACTAACAATGTGTGGCGCCAAAAAACCGCGACCCCTGTCCATAGCGCTGGAATAGCGTAAATCAGCATCCATAGCGGGCCGTCGGGATCATTGTATTGCACAGCGATAAACAGAATCATCAGCAGACAAAGCACAGCATTGATCAAACGCATTTAATATTTTCCAAACCTAAAAACACCATTAAACAGCTCGCTCAAAAAGATAGTCAGAACAGATTTGCGGCGCGGGCGGAACACCCTACTGCCGCAAGCAACCCATTGACACAAAATGGCCATATCATTGCTAAACTAATTTATCTCATCGCATCATTAGAAAGAATCACACCTCCAACCATGCTAGAAAAGTACCAGCACGACGCAGCGCCCCCCCAGGTAAAAGCTGAAGAATTCGGCACAACTCTTTGGCAAAGGTTTTCTGTCCCTTACGAGTACCCGGTCTGCTTCACTGATGATCTATTTAATCCGGATAACCCGACACTGCTGGAAACACTGACTCAGCTTGAACCCGAAAAATGTCATCAAATTGTGGTGTTTATCGATGATGGTGTACTAGAGACAAAACCTACACTGCCTGCTGAAATTGCTGGATACGCAACCCACTATAGTAATTCAATTCAACTGGTTACCGCCCCGATCAGCATGCCCGGTGGTGAGAAAGTGAAAGCCGAGCTGCACTTTATTGAACAAATGCAAAATACTCTGGCTACACATCATTTGGACCGACACTCGTACGTCATCGCGATTGGCGGCGGCGCTTTGTTAGATGCGGTTGGGTTAGTAGCTGCCACATCTCATCGAGGCATTCGCCATATCAGGGTTCCCACCACTGTGCTTGCTCAAAACGATTCCGGCGTTGGCGTTAAAAACGGGGTTAACCTGTTTGGGCAAAAAAACTATATCGGCACATTCGCTCCACCGTTTGCAGTTCTGAATGACTACGCCTATATACGCTCGCTTTCGCAGCGCGATAAAATTGCTGGAATGGCAGAAGCCGTTAAAGTTGCTTTAATACGTGATGCCGAGTTCTATCGATGGCTGGAACTCAACGCAGATGCACTGGCTGTTTTTCAGGAAACAGCCATGCAGCATATGATAAAGCGGTGCGCCGAATTACACCTGCAACAAATATCTCAGGGCGGCGATCCCTTTGAATCTGGTAGCGCGCGACCACTCGACTTCGGGCACTGGGCGGCACATAAACTGGAAACCATTACGCGCTATCATCTGCGCCATGGAGAAGCTGTCGCTATCGGTATTGCTCTGGACACTCGCTACTCGGTCATGAGCGGCTTGCTTCCCGCAGGACAAGATGATCGAGTTTGCTTTCTCCTCGAACACCTGGGATTTAAATTGTGGCACGCAGCACTGGAGTCGAAATCATCGAATGGGCAGCTTGAAGTATTACTCGGGCTGCGTGAATTTCGCGAGCACCTGGGTGGTGCACTCACTATCACATTGTTGGAAGAACTTGGTTGCGGCAAAGAGGTTCACCAAATGAATGATAAACTGGTAGAACAAAGCATCCATTGGCTAAAAAAGCGCCAAGGTTAACATTCCTCCACCGCCTGCCAGATGCCCGAGGTCAATTCATGACAAATCAAGCCGCAAAACTGATTGAGCAGTGGCTCGAGGCTCGGATAAGCGCAGAGCACCTCCACTGGCTTACGACTCAGTGCCAGAAAATTTCAAGTTCAAATTCGGACCGCGAATTACATATTACACTCGGGTTGATTCCCCGCAAACTCGGCCGCGCGGACTTATCCCTGGACAAACACGATCTGGCCGCAGCCAACACTGTGGTTCACGGCTGGAACCCGTCCACATGGAGCATTGATACCGCCGCACGTATCGCAGTCCTGTGCAAACTGGCAGACCACAATCCAGAACGTTTCAAAGATATCATCACTGACCTGTGTCGAAATGCCGATCTTGCTGAAGGAATTGCCCTTTATAGTGGCATTGCGCTCTACCCGCACAGCAACGATCTTGATAAACTGATCGGTGAAGGCCTACGAACTAACATGCGCGCTGTTTTCGAAGCCATTGCACACAATAACCCTTACCCCGCCCGACACTTCGATGAGAATCGCTGGAACCACATGGTTTTAAAAGCCTTGTTTATCGACAGCAGACTGGCTCCAATTCAAGATCTTGAAAAACGTGCTAACGCAGAACTGGCCACCATTTTATGTGACTACGCGCACGAGCGGTGGGCAGCCGGACGACCAGTCAACGTTGAACTCTGGCGTTGTGTAGGACCGTTTGCCACTGGCTCGATGATCGGGGACTTACAAAAAGTCACTGAATCAAGAAATCCCATTGAACATCAGGCGGGAGTTCTTGCACTCAGCCATTCACCACAGTCAATTCCACAGAACACACTTTCTGCTTATCCGGAAACCGCGTCTAATATTGCCCGCGGCTCTCTAACATGGAGCTCTCTTAACATCGAACTACAAAACCAGTCAGGTATTCACTCATGATGTTCATTGACCCCCATGCTCACATGATTTCCCGCACCACGGATGACTACCAGGCAATGGCGTCGTCCGGAGTCGTCGCTGTGATCGAACCCGCATTCTGGGTGGGCCAGCCGCGTACGCATGTCGGAACCTATATCGACTATCTTTCAGCCATTATTGGCTTCGAACGCTTCAGAGCCGGTCAATTTGGTATTCGGCACTATTGCACGGTTGGCCTGAACTCGAAAGAAGCTAACAACGAAGAACTGGCCGAAGCGGTAATGGAGATACTCCCTCGCTTTGCGCTTAAAGAAGGCGTCGTGGCGATCGGTGAAATTGGCTACGATGAGCAAACTGAACTTGAAGATAGATACTTTCGTCTACAACTGGACCTCGCCAAAGAACTGGATTTACCAGTGATGATCCATACTCCACATCGCGATAAAAAACGCGGCACCTCACGGTCAATGGACGTCTGTGAAGAGCATGGCATGGATCCATCAAAGATAATTGTTGATCACAACAACGAAGAAACCGTCCGCGAGGTTCTGGACCGAGGCTACTGGGCAGCGTTTTCCATTTACCCTTCCACCAAGATGGGCAATGCGCGAATGGTTGATATTCTGGCTGAGTACGGTGCTGAGCGCATTATGGTTGATTCAGCTTGCGATTGGGGAATCTCGGAACCACTGGGTGTGGCTAAAACCGCCAGACTTGCACTTGAACGTGGTATCCCTGAAGAACAAGTACGATTGGTTTGTTATCAAAATGCACTGTCAGCTTATGGTCAAAGTGGCCAGATGCACGAAGACGATTGGCTCAATCCAGCAGCTATAGATCAACGCACTGTGTACGAGGGCAACTCTATATTGCGCGGTGGCCGCGAACCTCTGGTTCAGGAACCTGCTGTGAAACGCAATGCCAATGACCTGATCATTGAATGAAAGATCAATCCACTCCCCTCGGTGCGCCGGCCAGCGCACTGAACGATATCGGCCTGCATGAACAAATCACCGCCATAGAAAATCTTTCTGATGATCGGTTTTACGCAATTGATAAGCTTGAAGCCCACATAAAAAATATACCGCATGTGGCCATTTCTATTTTTATATTTAAAGACAATCGATTGCTATTGCAACAACGGGCATTAACCAAATACCATTCAGCAGGCCTATGGGCAAACACCGTTTGCTCGCACCCTGGCTGGGGGGAATCAACTCAGGATTGTGCACACAGAAGACTGGATGAAGAACTCGGCTGGCAGGTCCCTCTAAAACGCTTTGGCTCAATAGATTACAACGCAAAAGTGGGCGATCTATTCGAAAATGAACATGTTCATTGCTTCCATGGCCAATTTAACGATCGCCACGATATCAGCGCGTTCAACCCCGCCGAAGTTAACGCCACCGAATGGCTGACTTTTTCTGAAATTCAACAACAAATAGAAAGCCACCCGCAAAAATTTACCGAGTGGTTTAAGATCTATATGAGTGAACACCGCCACATGATCAATGCGTTGCTTACTGATGTAAGCACGGGTCAAACAAACGAAATTTTTTGAGGCCTGTTTTGAATATGCGGCTACTCAACCCTAGTGTTGCATAAAATTTCGAGTTCAGAAGGCATGTAGAGCAGTATATAAGGCGCTGCACGGAATTTTTACTGGGTTGAGCCTGGTCATTCTAAGTGAATTCCAGAAAAAGTGAGTACAGCGCCTTAGATGCAGCTAGAGAGGCAGCACAGCAGTTCTGGGCCGGAATTTTACGCAACACCAGGGTCAAATATATGCTGTAGCACCAGCGCTTTAAAATCTTTTGAATGAACCGCTCCTGACGGCAAGTGCTCTGCCTCAGAGCTGATCAATATCGGACCATGATCGGGGTCATCTGTTGGCCTGCCATGAGAACCTTTGACCAACGAGGTGTCCTTGAGCGAAATAACATCAAGCAGGGTTCTAAAGCCAAGTTTCTTGCGCGCCACTCTTGAGGCGATCGCCGCCATCGGCATCTTAATTTCCGGATCGACAAAAAGCTCTACGGGATCGTAACCCGGTTTACGATGTATATCGACAGTGCGGGCATAATCAGGGGCACGCTTATCATCCAGCCAATAGTAATAGCTAAACCAGCGGTCAGCCCGTGAGATCGCCACCAGTTCACCAGCACGCTGGTGGTTCAGGCCCCACGCTTTTTTGCCCTCTTCACCTAAGACGTGCTCAACGCCGTCCAGTTGTTCAAGAGTTTCCCGGGTTTTGTTAAAAGCTTGCGGGTTATTGACATAGACATGCGCCAACTGGTGATCTGCCACCGCAAAAGCGTCTGATGCACCCGCATCAAGTTGCTCCTGTGTTTTTTCGACCCTCACCTTCAATAAACCAGCCCTGCGTAACTCACGATTGATATGTATTGCATCACTGACAGGGGTAATTCCATACTCAGACACAACAATAATTCGCTGCCCTTGGTTATCGGCTGCATCGATCAGTTGCCCGCAAAGCGCATCAACCTGAGCCAAATCATTTTGAATATCCGGATGATCAAGGTCCGGGCCAAGGCGCTGAAGGTTATAGTCCAGATGCGGCAGATAGGTAAGAGTCAGAGTCGGGTGACGGGTCTCCATGACATGACGTGTTG
>CAZNOB010000146.1:0-5838 GCA_964574535.1 uncultured Granulosicoccaceae bacterium
CAACAAATCATTCAAATAACGGTAAAATGCTGCACTTCAGAATTATTCAATACTCACCATTCGTTAATACTGGTTTTTACTGCCTATGAACCCCGCTGTCATCATCGCCACTGAATTAAATGTTCGTCCGCAACAGGTAGAAGCGACCATCGCACTTCTTGATGATGGATCGACAGTTCCGTTTATCGCACGTTATCGAAAAGAGGCAACAGGCGGACTTGACGACATTCAACTACGTGAACTCTCTACCAGACTGGGTTACCTTCGTGAACTGGAAGACAGGCGCGGTAAAATTATTGCCAGTGTCAATGAACAGGGCAAACTCACTACAGAGCTAAAAGCAGGGTTTTTAGCAGCCAGCAGTAAAACCGAACTTGAAGATCTATACCTGCCCTACAAACCCCGAAGACGCACCAAAGCACAAAAAGCCAGGGAAGCGGGTTTGCAACCACTGGCAGATACGTTGCTGGAAAATCACTCTACTGATCCGGACGCCGAAGCGAAAAAGTACCTGAATAAAGACGAAGGAATCGAAACCGGGGAACAGGCGCTGGATGGTGCACGCCAGATACTCATGGAAGAGATCGCAGAATTGCCGGAGCTAAGTAAAACGTTGCGAGATTTTCTCTGGGACAACGCTGTTCTGGAGAGCGAAATTTACGAAGAAAAGAGACAGGAAGCTGCAAAGTTCTCTGATTACTTCGAGTTCAGTGAATCAATAAAGACTATTCCGTCTCACCGTGCATTGGCCCTGCTTCGCGGTCAAAACGAAGGATTCTTAAAACTCGGTCTTGATGTACCGGAGACCAATTCCACTGATATCCACCCCTGTGTGCAAAAAATTACCAGCAGCCTTCAAATCCAGCCATCTGCAAAGTGGTTAAACGAAACCGTCAGACTTTGTTGGCGTATAAAACTGCACACACGTTTTGAAACAGAACTGAAAATGCGTATGCGGGATTCCGCAGAGCACGCTGCTATAGAAGTTTTTGCGAAAAATCTGCGTGACTTGTTACTGGCAGCACCAGCAGGTCCCAAGGCGACAATTGGCCTGGATCCGGGACTACGTACTGGCGTTAAAGTAGCCGTTACAGCTGCCACCGGGAAATTACTTGATACAGCGACAATCTATCCCCACGCACCTGCTAATAAGTGGGATCAGTCTATTGCCGAGCTCGCCAGGCTTGCGACTAAGCACAATGCAGAATTGGTGGCTATTGGCAATGGCACAGCATCAAGAGAAACCGATAAGCTGGCGGGAGAACTCATTGCAAAACATCCGGGACTCGGGCTACAAAAAATAATCGTCAGCGAAGCTGGCGCCTCTGTTTACTCAGCATCTGAAGCAGCGTCAAAAGAAATGCCCGATATCGACGTATCACTTCGCGGAGCCGCATCTATTGCCCGGAGATTGCAGGATCCATTGGCTGAGCTTGTGAAGGTGGACCCTAAAGCAATCGGGGTTGGACAATATCAGCACGATGTCAACCAGACAGAACTAATGCGCTCACTGGAGGCGGTTGTTGAAGACTGTGTAAATGCAGTAGGTGTCGATATCAACAGCGCATCTGCTGAGCTCCTCACTCACGTCTCGGGCCTGAGTGAAACGCTGGCACAAAATATTATCAGTCACCGCGATGAAATCGGGCGTTATAAAGCACGCACCGAATTAAAAAAAGTTGCCCGACTTGGCCCCAAGGCTTTCGAACAATGCGCTGGCTTCCTTCGAATTATGGATGGTAGCAATGCACTGGATGCCTCGGGAGTTCATCCGGAAGCTTATCCAGTGGTCAAGAAAATTGCCGCAGACACCACCAGAGATATTCGCAAACTGATCGGCGACACTGAAACACTTAAACAGATCGATCCGAAGTCCTACACTGATGAAAATTTCGGTTTACCTACTGTGATCGATATCCTTACAGAGCTTGATAAACCGGGACGCGATCCCAGACCTGAATTTAAAACAGCCACTTTCAAAGAAGGCGTGGAAAAAATAACCGACCTCAAGCCCGATATGGTTTTAGAGGGTGTCATCAGTAATGTCACACACTTTGGTGCATTTGTTGATATCGGCGTGCATCAGGATGGTCTGGTTCATATATCAGCACTGGCAGATAAATTCGTTAAAGATCCCCATGAGGTGGTTTCGGCCGGTGATGTGGTTAAGGTGAAAGTCATGGAGATAGACGAAAAGCGCAAGCGTATTGCGCTAACCATGAAACTCAACGACACTGCTCGGGATAATGAATCCGGCAAAACCCGAACCGCCAGTCCTAACAATAAGTCTGACAACGCCCCAAAGCCAAAAATCAATCGATCGAAGAAAGGCAGCCAGCGCGAGAACCAAAGTAACCACATGGGCAGTTTTGGAGCGGCATTACTTGATGCCCAGCAACGAAAAAAACGCTAAAGTAGTTACCATGGCAAATACCATATAAGGGGGCAGGTAAAGTGGATCTACATCGCCCGTTTCTGCTTCAAATATCTCATTCCAGACAGAGAAGATAATGAACGACTCAGAAAATTTCGCTCAAGCCGAGACATTCGACGCACAGGAAAAAGAACGACAGCTTAAAGCTGAATCCGAGTCATGGAACACCAACGAAGTCATCGATGCTCAGCCCGGCGATATCCCTGTAATCGATCTATCACAGTATTTTCAAAGTCTGGATAATGCTGCACTTCAACCGATCGCAAAACAGCTAAGAGAAGCCTGCGAAGAGGTCGGCTTTTTTTCGATCATCGGTCATCAGGTCGAAACGTCGCAAATAAAAGATACCTTCAATGCAATCAGAGCATTCCATCAGCTTCCACTCGATAAAAAGATCGCCATCAAGATGGACCGACCGGAGTGGCCAGTTAGCGGCGCCGGTTACCTGCCGGTTAAAAACAGGAAATTACCGGCACGTGACACAGGAAATATCAATGAAGCGTTTATCGTTAAACATAACGACAGCGTGTCCATGGCCGACAACCAATGGCCAGATGAAAAGGATGCGCCGGGCTTTCGCACGATTGTAGAGTCTTATGCAAAAACAATGGAAAAGCTGGGTAAGAAGATGCTACCAATTTACGCCTGCGCGCTGGAGTTGCCCGAAGATTATTTTGATCAGGCGTTTGAAAAACCATTGTATCGCCTTCGGATGACACACTACCCTTCCGCTCCCTCCACAGAAGAGTTTGGCATTGCACCTCATGTAGATACCTCTTTTTGTACCATCCTGGCGCAGGATCAACCGGGGCTTACCATCTTCAGTGAACGAAAAAAATGCTGGATTAGAGTACCAGCCGTTGAAAATGCGTTTGTCGTCAATACCGGCGAACTACTAAAACAATGGACTAATGACAGATTTATTAGCGTAAAGCATTTCGCTAACAATAATACCTCCAATTACTCCCGCTACTCCATCCCGTTTTTTTTCAATACCAATCAACATTATAAAATGTCATGTATTCCTGGTTGTTTCAGCGAAGAAAACCCTGCCAGGTATCCACCGATCTCCTACGCAGAAAGCCAGGCAGTTGTGCAAGGTGAATAACATTATTGCGGAGCAAATCACAAATTTGGTCAGTTGATTCTGTCGTCAATTCGGGCAACACTTAAAGAAAACAACAGCATACGTCGATAACTGTCATAAGATACACTCAGATTCACAACACCTTCCCAGACTTAACGCCCCGCGCGTAAGTGAAAAGCATCTAACGACCCGAATCAGTGTTTTCCCTCGGTTTGCATTTGACGTTTTTCCCCTGTCAGGCAAAATTTACAGAAGTTTATTGCAATTCGGGTTAGTCTGCCGGCCCTTAAAATATATGTCGGCTTAGCCACCAATCACCTGGAAAATAGGACCAGTGGACTTGAATTATAGAATACTACTACTGCTCTTACTCGTCGGCATACAGGGCTGTTCGGGATCTTCAGAATCCGGAACAGTATCCGCGGGTGACCCGTCTATCGACAATCCAAATCAACTGGAGCCCCTGGCCGCCACTCGGTTAACGGCGAGTCACAGAAGCGGTCAGACTTTTCTTATCTGGCCGGAGACCAACTCCTCCGACAGTTATCACGTCTATCGTCACAACGCCCCCATTACTACAAATAATCTATCCAATGCAACACAACTCACAGAGCGATGGGGCCCGCTTGATTCTGATACGTCCTCCAATAAACACCGTATGGATAACGTACCGGCTAATTTTATTATCGATGATCTCGGTGCACCGCTTAGCGATAACACAGGATTATTCGTCTATACACCGCAAGACGGAGAAAGCGGCCCGGCCTACTATGCAGTCACCACAGTGAATGGTGGAAACGACAATAATCAGATCATTGCAAACGGCAACACTCTTACCTCACCCATTAATGAAAGCGTCGCAACACCGCGACCGGTCTTTACAGCCTCTAAAAACGGTGGCAAGGGAAGACTCTATACACAGTATATGGACTACGCAAACTGGAATCCGACTTTCAACGGGTACGCATATAACTATACAGTCGCATTACCTTCTAACTATAACCCCTCGCAATCCTACCCACTGCAACTGGCACTGCATGCATATGATGATCTATTAAAGTATCCGCCAAACGCAGAATTTGACTGGGAATTTATTCAACTTTTCCCAGGCGATCCCGGCCAGATGCAGAATACCCTGCATACCTGGTGGTACGGCTTTGCCGCTGACCACAACTACAAAACAGATGGCTCGGTACCAGGCACAGGGTTAGTGGTCAACTTCACTGAGCAACGTGTCATGGCCGCAGTAAAGGCAGCGATCGATGATTCAACCATTAATATCGATACTGATTTGATCCATATCGTCGGCAACTCAATGGGGGGCTCCGGTGCGCTATCTATGGGACTGCGATACCCGAATCGTTTTGCCGGCATTTACGCCAGTGAGCCAATGACCGACTACGCTCGAAGTCCTACATTCCAGAATGAATTTATCCAGATTTGGGGTAGACAGACAGCAAATTTGCGAGTGGCTAACGGTGGAGCCGACAACGGTCCAATTTCAGACTATGGTGTTGGCGGCAGTAAATCTGTCGGGGTCTGGGACTGGATGAATCATCTGCAGCAAATTCGCCAACGCAGCAATGATACTTTCGCCTATCTGATGATCGATCACGGTAAGGCTGACACCATCATTGACTGGCAAACCCAGGGACAACCGCTTTCCAGTGCACTCAACGACGCGAAGGTAGGCTTCTCTGCAAGTGCACTTGCCGGTGTCGCCCATGAGTGGCTAGCCTATAGTGCGGTTGTGAAGCCGATATTCGGACTGGGCTTTGGCGACGAAGCCAGCTGGCGTTATCCCGCATCACAGAGCTTTCCCGCTATCTCCAATGCCAGCGGATCGTCAACTGTCAACCCGGGAACAAGTACCGATAGTAACTACAATAAAAATATTGAATGGTCCACGGATAGAAATCAGTTCGATCGTTCAATCAGCGACACCAACTCCCGCTATGAGATCACTCTCAGGTCCACAGAAAGTGAACAAACTGCGGATATTACACCGCGCCGAACAATATCGTTCATGCCTGGCAACGGACAGCAATGTAGTTGGCGAGCAGTGCGTGCGATCGACGGTCAGCAGCTTACTACAGGTTCTGCAACAGCGCGATCCGAGGGATTAATAACTGCAACGGGAGTACCTATAATAACGGGCAACGGCACGCGGCTAACCATCAGTTGCTAAAAGCTAAACCTGTTCGCCTTGCAGCCAGGATCCCGGTTAATTGAAACTATAAGCAACAACAACAGGAGGGTTAAAATCCCCTCCCAGAGTGTTATTTACATTCACTAAAGATAAATATAAAAGACCAGC
>CAZNOB010000146.1:5938-13776 GCA_964574535.1 uncultured Granulosicoccaceae bacterium
CCAGAGGTACCAATCGTTAAATAGGTGGATGTACCGGGTACGATAAAACCAAACCTCGCCTGACTAAGGTGCGTCCACAAGTTATTTTTACCTGACTCATTAAAAAGATCGTTATGTAACTGAAAGCCCAAACCAAACCCCAGCATCTCGGCAGTTCGCACAGAGTGTTTCGGTTGCTCCATCAACATATCCGCAAGATTGACACAAAATGCCGACGGTCCAACACTATGTCGCGAGATAATAGGCCCACCACTGGAATGACCAGAGATATGCGTACAGCCCAGTCTTTTTTGCCAGACATCGGGTACCTGACTAAGCCAGCCAGCAGCGCGAGCGCGACCGCCCAATGAGAAAAAGCCGTTGACCGGTGACTCGGCAAGATTGTTACCGTCTGCAACAACAAAGGTGGTTAAAGTGTTATCAGCCGGCGCATCGTAATACTGCAGGGCATTGCCAAATAATTGATCCTGAAAAAGCTCAAGCCCTGCAATTTGATCAAGCTCCTCTCGATTACCATTCCTGGCTTTATCCAGCACAGATGTAAACACTTGTCGGGGATTATTAGCGTAGACAAGGTCACCAATAGCAGTGCTCTGTCGAAGCTCAGGTATTGCAAACTCAGCGATAGCGTCGTGATGAGCGTGCCCTACGATATATAACGAGTCACCGGAAACTTCGATAACCCCTTCAGACCAGTTCACACTGGATTGGCCGAAAGTTTCAACCGGAAGTGCAAATGCGCCCTGATACTCAATATCACTGATAGTAAGTAGCTTTTCAGGCAACACAACGGCGCCCGTATCACGAACAACCGGGAGGTTACCGCCGCACCCTCCAATAGCTAAAATACCACCGAGCACTATGCTGACAGTGTTTCCACTGAACGAAATATTAAGCCGGGGATCTATCGAATTGAAAATTTTTCTTAAAAATAACATTGAGTCTTTCCAGGGACACTGGTCCGCAAAGATCTACAATGATCACACAGTATCAGCTTTCTTGAAAGGCCAATCTCAACGTTTAAACTTGGTTCACAACGCGTATGCGGTTATCGCTTTAACACCTTGTCCACAACCTTCCCCATACCTGCTGAAACAATTTTTTTCTCATCTTTGTCTAAAAGAATAAAATAGACGCTAATGAGATAAACAACCGCAGCAGCTAATGCCTGCAGCAGAAGTACGGTATAGGATTCCGGTGTTTTTACACTCGAAAAATATTTGAGTAAAACAAACAAAAGAATGCTGGATGGCAGCATACGCAAATAGGTTCTCTTAAAATAGTCAACTAAACTGGAATTGATGACTTTACTTGTCAGTATTGGCGTAAAAATACCAAAAAACATAATCTGGGTGAAAGCGGTACCCATCGCCACTCCAACTAAACCATACTGCTGCACCAGTACGATACTGAGAAACAGATTCAACAGCGAAAAACAAAAATTATAAAGTGAATACCGTTCATGATTCGCTGTTCCGAGAAGTATCGAGTAGCTCAATAGCTGAGGCCCTTTAATGAGCTGGGTAACAAATAGAAATGACAATATAACGGAACACTCAACCGCATATTTCGGGCCCATCCATAGATTCACAAAGTGATCACCGACGGCCAACACCCCAATACATAGTAAGTTCGAAACAACTAACATGAACTTGGTCCCAGTGACATAGGTTTGATATATCGCCTGGTTTCCCTGCGTGGCATCCTGATCACTAAATACGGGAACAAAGGTTTGTGCAATTGCCAATATTAGTTTATTGGTATATTCAGACAGACTCCAGGGGATTGTGTAAATAGTGATTGCAGCAGCAGTCAAAAAATACCCAATAACAAAAGCATCACTGTAGTACACCAATTGCATCGCCAGCATACTGATAAATGTATACTTGCTGTAGTTGTAGATGGTTTTGATTGTTTTTTTATCAGCCGCCTGAGGCTGCAATTTAACCTCTGGCTCCAGTTTACGCATGGTCCCAAACAATAGAAGAGCCGCCAGAATATTTCCTAACAGGGAAACTACACCCATCGCAAATAGCCCAAGGCCATTGCTTAACGCCAGATAAAACGCTAACGCCTTAAATATACCAACAGTAAGATTAACGGCGTTAGTCACCTCAAAACGCTGAAAGCCAAAATAGGCCCCCATTAACACACCGGTACATACAAATATAGCAATATCGATTGATGCAACAATGATCAACGCATGGACAGTACGTCCCAGTTCCCCGTCAAAATCAAAAAACGAAACCATGCCATTGGCCAATACAGGACTGACCAGGATCAACAGCAGAGCAACAGACATCAGCACCACCAAACTGGAGCCAATCACAACGTTTATCGCCTTATAATCATTCAATGCTTTGTGTTTGGCGACATATTTCGCAACCGCTGAACTGATCCCCAGATCCAACAGAGACATATATCCAGTCAGCGCGGATACAACTGACCAAACGCCGTAACGTGTATCCCCCAGTGTATGTATCAGATACGGCGACAACAAAAACGCGATTATTATCGCACCGCCTATCCCTACATAATTAGAGAATATATTTTTCGATATCGTTTTAAGAACGGACACTATTTATACACACAGTATTAAATCTGGTTATTGTTAGGGGCTATCTGTTTTTTATAACAGCAGCCGGATTTCCGGCAACGATGACTCGTTCTTCTACAGGGCTTACAACAACCGCACCAGCGGCCACAATACTTTGCCGTCCTACATTGGCCATAATAATTGCCCCATTTCCAATCCAGCAATCATCTCCAATCTCGATCTTCGTTAACTTGCCGCCCTGATCCTTAATTGGCGTATCAAGAGATGAGATCGCGTGCTGCTGCTTTCCACTCAGGATATGTACACCACTGCCCAACAGGCAGTTTTCGCCAATTTTACAAGTGCCTATATTACATTGCGGACCAATATAAACACCCTGCCCGATTTCAGTATCAAGCTGTGAAAACAGGCTGCCAAACGAAATGACTACACCGTGATCACACTTAGTCATCACCAGATGGTAAAAGCTGTTACGCAAGTAACTTCCCGTCTTTCCCGGAATTAAACTTAAGAACTGGGCAAAACTGGAAAACAGTGCATTTTTGTCTGCGATGAATGAAAACATTCGAAAACACAGATACAAAGGGAAGATTAAAACAGTACAAATTGATGTGAAAATCGATTTCATCGTGTAGCTATTCCGACTGCTCAACCGGCTGCAACAAGCGCGACAACGGGTGATTTACCGCATCCCACGTGAAATTGTTATTTACCAGTGCGAGCGCATTTCGGCAGATTTCCAGATATTTTTGCTCGTCCTCGATCAGGGAATTTATTTTCTCGATAAACTCATCTGCCGAACTAGCAATCATAAGATGCTCCCCATCTATACAATCTATACCTTCGGCACCAACGGGTGTTGATACCACAGGCAATCCGCAAGCAAATGATTGCAAAATCTTGTTTTGTACCCCACGCGCAATCTGAAAGGGCGCAATAAACAAGTTAGCCTGGTGATAACACTCCAGCATATCGTCAACAAATCCTGTTACTGTAATACTGCTATCAGCTTTCATGTCAAGAATAGCCGGACTGGGGTTCATACCCGCAATGACTAGTCTGGCGTCAGGGTGAATTATTTTCAATTTTGACCAAACATTTTTAACAAACCAAATCATGGCGTTTTCATTGGGGAAATAGTCCATAACCCCCGAGAAAAGGAGCGTTAATGGTTTTTCAAATCCCAAATTTGGCCGAGGTTTAAATGCTGACAGGTCTACACCATTGCCTATTACATTCAAATTGGTTGCGGGTGTCGGCAAAAAGCTTTGGAACAGCTCGACTTCATTCTTTGAAATGAAAATACACTCATCAAATTCCCGTTGGATTTTCTTTTCGTATTTCAACAATGCTCGAGTTTCATACCGGTAAATCGCGGTCATCGGGAATTTATTTACTTTGACATACTGACGCCACTTATCGGAGTCAAGGTCCATAAAATCAATAATAGTTCTTAATGATAATTGATCATTATTACTGCGATTGAACGCATACTCCGCCATTGAAGAACTCGTGCAATAAAGAGCATCAACCGACTCATTCTCCAGGTGGTGATCCAGCTTCTGTTGTAATTTTGAATTGTAGAAATTTGAAACACTCAATGCACGAAAACCAAACAAACCGGCAAACATTCGTGGCTTGGCAAATCCCACCTCGCAGGTGATCACCCTGAACCCGCTTTGCTCCTGGTAGTCAACCGCGAGCGCGAGGTCACTTTTGTCATGCAACAAGCAAAACACGGTGATTTTAAAACCACGGGCCTTGAGAAATTCCAATTGATTGAAGGTCCGTATTTTCTCCCCTTTATTAGGCGGAAACGGGACTCTATGGCTAAGGACCACAATATTCAAGACAGATACCCGGGAGTAATAAGATAAAAGCAGGCGGATAGAGCAGGAAATTCGCTCTCAGTTGAAAACCACAAGTTCACGGCTCGTATGTAATAAGTTAAAATCACAACATCGTGGGCGGAATTCAGCAAAAGCTCACTGGTGACAGCCGTTAATCATACTCTTTAGCATACATGGGGCCAAGCTTGGGCAAGCCTTTCTCCTTTATTAAGACAGATTGGCGAGATTACTGCGTGTCTAGCAAACACCAGAAATTAGTTCGGCCCGGCAGGTTTTCGCAGTACACCTGATCTTAATTTTGAGAACTCTTCGCCGGAGTCTTGTGACGCATGCAAAAAGAGAAACAATTCAACTTGAAAGCTTCAATCGTCAAGGGCCTGAGAAAAGATCCGGAAAAATTACTCTCAGAGCTGTCTAAGGCTTCAGGTGCAGCCACCACCACACAACTGAAATCGAACCTCGATTCAATTTCTATCTTACTGAATTCTGAAGCGATTAAGCAGGATGAACGTAAAGCCCTGTCACGAAAGATTGGTCCGGCCAAAAAGAACAATGAAGATTGCAGTGCCCTGATCGAACAGGTATCGCAGCTGAGCAGTGATATCAATTCGTTAAACGAGCAAATAAAGCTCCAGGTCTCGGAAATCGAGTCTTTGGTAGAAAGCGCTAATGACTCCAACACCGCCCCAGTATCTCGTCTGCCACAGCACTTGATTCACCATGACAACGGAACTGACGCCATTCCAGACGGCTATACTGTGAGCCATACACAAACCGCTGACAGCGTGGAGTGGCAGAATTTTGTGGCCGCCTGCCCTCACGCCACAATTTATCATGATCTACGCTGGCAAGAGATCATTGAAAATAATTTTGGCCATAAGCTACATCAGATCGTTAGTCGCGACCCACATGGCAATTTCGCCGGGATCATGCCTCTGATACATCTTCAAAGCCGAGTATTCGGATCATTCAGCATCTCGGTACCGTATTTTAATTATGGCGGCCCACTTGCCAGCAATCCTGTCGTAGAACAACAACTGTTGACTTATGGTGCCCGGATGTCAGAAGAACTTGGCTGTTCGCACATGGAGGTTCGGGAAACACACGCCCGGGAAAACTGGAAAGCTGTACAAAGAAAAGTCAGCATGATTCTGCCGTTACCTGAATCCGATGAACAGCTTGATACAGATCTAGGTTCAAAAATTCGCGCACAGGTTAATAAAGCCGCCTCAAACGACCTCAGCATAAAATTCGGTGGCCCCGATTTGGTTGATCACTTCTATCATGTGTTCAGCAGAAACATGCGTGATTTAGGCACCCCCGTGTATGGCAAAAAGCTCTTCTCGGATATTGTGGCTGCATTTCCCAACGAAGCGTTTATCGCCGTCGTCTACAGGAATAACAGACCTCTGGCCGCCGGATTTTTGCTCGGCTTTCGCGATAAACTCGAGATTCCATGGGCATCATCATTACGTAGTCAAAATCACCTGGGTGCAAACATGTTTATGTACCGTTCTATTCTACGTGAGGCAATAAACCGCCAGTATCAGTTTTTCGATTTTGGAAGGTCAACGAAAGAAGCAAGTACCTATAAGTTCAAAAAACAATGGGGTGCAATTGAACACGCCCTGCACTGGCACTACTGGACCCGAGATGACAACGATTTACCGGAAATAAATCCTGACAATCCAAAGTACAAACTGGTCATCCGCGCATGGCAAATGCTGCCTGTTTTTGTTACACGGATTATCGGTCCATTAATATCAAAGAACCTACCCTGAATGCCGAATCTGCATGACGCATGCACTAAGGTTAAGCTGCTGCCTGTGTAACACCTTCTTCTGTCAGTAGCTTCCTGTACAAGGCGCTGTACTCCACTGCCATACGAGCAGCAGAGAATTTCTCATTCACCTTATCAGCCGCAGCCTGGGAAATTCTGTCTGCCAAAGCATTATCCCAAAGCAACTGGTCCCAACATGTTTTCAGTGCTTCCTTATCGCCCAGGGTTGCAAGCATGCCTGTTTCATTGTGTTCTATGAGCTGATCAATACCTGGAATATCGTAAGCAGCCACCGGAACACCCATCGCCATAGATTCCATCAGACAACGTGGTATTCCTTCAAGCGTTGAGGTCATAACGAACAGATCGAAGGTTTTAAGGTACTCCAGCGGCGTATTATTAAACCCGAGAAACTCAATTCGATCCGCACTGTGCAGTTTTTTCGCATAGTCTTCACATGCCGCGCGAGCATCACCGTCACCCAGCAAAACCAGATTAACATCTGCGTTTTCCGCAGCCACCTGCTCAAAAACATCCAGTAAATCCGGTACATTTTTACGACCAATCAATTGTCCAATAAAACCAATTGTGCGAGTTGTCGATTGCCTGGAAGGTAAGGTTGACGGCAATCGAAAATCAATACTCTTAAGATCAACTCCATTTTGAATGTATTCAATCTTCTCCTCTGGCACTTTGAATCGACGCATGTCACTACATAACTCAACCGACAACGGCGCAACGCTGTCAAAATACTTCATTGACCAACAACCCAGCTTAATAAACTGACTAAGCTTCCAATCATCCATTTTTTCAAAACCGTGCGGTGTTGCGATACAAGTGATTTTTGCCAGTTTCGCCGCAGCCAGCCCGAGGATGTCAGACTTATACCCATGAGTATGAATAATATCCACCTCGCGTTCACGGATTAACCCGGCCAGAGCGTTTATCACACGAACATCAAACCGTCCTTTCATCGGCAATTCATGTGCAATCAACCCCATATCGCGAAACTCTTCAGTCAATCTCAAATCGTGTGTATCCCATTCCTTTGTCACCACTAATTCAGAATCGATTTCACGCTGATCACAATTGTTCGCAAGCGCAAGTATCCATTTCTCTGCGCCGTAAAAACCGGTCGAACAGATAAAATGCAGAACTCTAATTGGTTTGGTATTCATGACTGAAATGTTTCTCGAGTGCTACCTGGTTTACCTTCAATGAACCCTTTAATCATTCCAAGAGCCCTTGCGATAAAATACACAAGATAGAAAAATATGAGTAAAAACACATTAATATCGACGGACGAACGAGCTTTCAGTCGAAGCGTGTATAAGAATGGTGCCGCAAAGGTAAAAACAGCGGCAGCCAGACCGAGTAGCTTAAATCCTAACAAGCAGGCCAACAGTGCCACAACAGGACTCAACAGTACTGTTACCGGTACAAACAGGCTGGGTAACTCCGCAAGATCTATTTTTCTTCCAGACAAAGATCCGAGATTCGACTTACCACGCCAAATCTCTTTAAAAAACATAGCAGAGAAAGATTTGTCCTCTCCTAGATGAACAAATGACGATTCATTTGTCAGGGTTAGCGTACCAAGTCTGGTGAGTGAGTTGGTAAAAACCCAGTCTTCACAGGTCTCAAGATTTTC
>CAZNOB010000147.1:0-9020 GCA_964574535.1 uncultured Granulosicoccaceae bacterium
GTAAGAAGCAGTCTGTATTCTCGCTCGAAGAGTCCATGCTGAATCAGCGTGTTATCGATGCGGTTTACAAGGCTGGTAAAAGTGGGCGTTGGCAAAAAGTGTAAGGGTAGGTTCAGGTAGCTTTCATCCAGCAGAATTATAAGCGTCTATATTTTTCAGGTTTGAGTGTATTTTCGGTCAGATGTTATGTCTAGCAACGGTTCAAATTTGGACATCCACTTTAAAAAATAGTGAGAACTTTTACCCACGCAATTTTGTACGGTGCATGAGAAAGTTTATGGATGGTATCTCTTTACAACTTTGCTCTGGTACTATCAACAGGCCTAATACGAATTCAGAGGACTACCAATGTTTAGTCACATCATGCTTGGTGCTAACGACATGGATGAATCAAAAAAATTCTACGATGCTTTGTTTACCGCTATAGGCGGCAAGCCCGGTAGAGTCGATGCTAAAAACCGTTGCCTTTATATTAAGGATGGTAGCTTGTTCATGCTCACTAAGCCCATCAATGGTGAAGCCGCCTGCAACGGCAATGGCAGTACCATTGGTTTCACAGTAGAGAGTCCGGAGCAGGGGGATGCCTGGCATGCAGCCGGTGTTGCCAATGGTGGTATTGCTATTGAAGACCCGCCCGGCATTAGAAAGCGTGACACCGGCGATATCTATCTTGCTTATTTAAGTGATCCGGCTGGAAATAAGCTATGTGCGTTGCATCGAATACCGGCTCAGAGTGTGTAGGACTGAAGTCAGAAACTGGAAACTGGAAGGTATACGCACGGAAGTCGGAAGGTGTTATAGCAATGCACCGGAGTGTACTTCCTACTGGTTCAGTTTGCGCCGGGCGTGGTAGCTAAGCGCATCGACCATAGCGACCAGCAACAACATCGCTATGATAATACTTGCTGCCTCATGCATGTAAAACAGACTCAGGTTGTAGTATAGCAACTGACCAAGGCCGCCTGCGCCAACAACGCCCAGCACGGTGGCTGCGCGAATGTTGTTCTCCCACCGGTACAGCGTATAGGAAAGCATTTGTGGTAACGCCAGTGGCAAAGTTGCATAACTGAATACAGCTAACGAGGGCGTGCCATTGTCACGGAGTGCCTGTGCGGGCGCTGTGGGTATGTTTTCAAGACTGTCTGCGAACAGGCGTCCGAGTACGCCGGTTGTATGTAGTGCCAGTGCCAGTGTGCCGGGGAACGGGCCAAGACCTGCGGCAATAACCAGCAACGACGCCCACACCAGTTCAGGCACTGAGCGCATTGCAACAAGCACAAGGCGGGTAGAGCTACGAAGAACCTTGCGCCAGTAAGACTGGTGGCCTGTGTTGGCTGCCGCTACGGCAAGTGACAACGAAAACAAGGCTGCCAACACGGTACCGATAAGTGACATGGCAATTGTTTCAAGCCCTGCGTGCGCCAGATTTTTAAGAAAGTTGATTTCGATAACCGGCGGAAAAAAGCCACCGATAAACTCCTGCATTTTTGCAACTGATCCCGGCTCAAAAAACACGGCGAGTTGAAGATCAAGGGTGATGAAGCTCAGGATCACCAGTATTGTCAGCAGCAGTAGAAACCAGCGTATTGTGGTACGTGGCGGTCTCTCTGGAATCTGCGTCGAGCCCGGGGGCAGCAAATCGGTGTTCACTCGCCTGACTCCAGCCAATGTCGTAGATAGCGGCTGACCTGATCAGCAATGGCCACCAGAAGAATAAACACCAGTAGTATTGTGGCGACTTCATCACCGGCGAAAGCCTTCATCGAATTGTCCATTTCCTGTCCCAGGCCTCCACCGCCGACAAAGCCCATGATGACTGATGATCGTATCGCACACTCCCAACGGAAGACGGTATAGGATGTCAGTTCAGTTGCGCACTGCGGCAACGCTCCATACACAAATGCGCTGCATCTTGAACTGCCGTTGCGTAACAGAGCTCGGGTTGATTCGGGATCAGCTGATTCGATAACTTCAGAGTAAACTTTACCCAGCATACCAGTATAGGTCAGCGCGATAGCCAGCACACCAGCGGTTGGGCCCAGCCCCACAACGCGAACAAATAATAGTGCATAGACTAACTCTGGCACGCTGCGCAGAAATATTAAAAGCCAGCGGATCACTACACGTACGCCACCACGCCAGCGGCTCATAGGTCGGCCCAGTGCTGACTGAGAAAGCGTTGCAGTAGCTAATAAAGTCAGAGGTACGGCTGCAATCCAGGCTAATGTTAAACCTGCAGTGGCTGTGGCGATAGTAACCCAGGTTGCCTTGAGTACGAGTCTAAGAAAATCAGGCTCGGTTGCCGGTGGTACAAACGTCGAGAGGAAGTCACCTGTCGTTGCAAGAGACTGATCATCGAATAATGACCAGGGTTTAAACTCACTGGCGACGAGCAACGGATAAGCAAGTACTGCGGCCAGTAACGCCCAACCCATTCGCCCTGACCAGGCAGGGTCTTTAAAGTGATCAGTGCCTTGTAAAGTGCCGGCCATTGAATGTATTCAGCCCGTTCAGGCGCAACGTGTCGGGGGCAACGGTGCTGTTACTGGCGTTGCTTCTTCCGTTGTAAGAGGCATGATGCTTGACTCTGTTTGTTCTTCATAACCGAAGTACAATTCACGGATGGCTTCTTCTGTGATCTTATCACTGGAAAGATCAAACAGTAGTTCTCCTTTGCGCAAACCTAGCACACGCGGGAAATTCTTCAGGGCCAGTTCAACCTGGTGAAGACTGCATATAAGGGTCTTGTTATGCTGTGAGCAATGATTAATTAAAGTGTGCAGTGTTTGTTCTGACAGTGCCGGATCTAGTGCAGATAATGGTTCGTCGATCAGCATTGCCTCTGCGTCGCTGACCAGGCCACGTGCAAGACTGACGCGCTGCCTTTCACCGCCGGACAGGCGATCTACGCGGTGCCAGAGTTTGTCACCAATTGAAAAAGCATCCAGCGCTTCATAGGCCAGTGCTGCGTCACTGGTATGCAGCAACGAAGTAAGAGATTTTAAGAGTGACCACGCAGGCAGGCGACCAGCGAGTACTGCGGTTGCAACTCGTTGCCTCGGGGGCAGGGGAGGTGCCTGTGGAGCAAGAAATAACTGACTTCGCAGTCGACGCAGGCTGCGACCGCCAAGTCGCCATGGGTCTGCCCCTGCAATTTCAACGGTGCCGTTAGTCGGTTTGAGGGCGGCGGCGAGCGTGCTTAACAGAGTCGTCTTGCCAGCGCCGCTTGGTCCTATAACTGCAATCTGTTCACCCGGTTGCACGGTGACCGATACTTGTTGCAACGCCAGTGGATCATCAATTGATGATCCACCCGATAGCGATCCGCCAGTTCGGCGGACGATGATATTATTGCAGGTAAATGAAAGGCCTGGCATTAAAGCATCGCCATGGCGAAACTTGCCGATGGGTTGAATCTACTTGATCAAACCAGCGCTTTTAGCAGCAGTTTCTATGTCTGTGTAGTTCTCAGCGCTGGTTGGAATGAATCCACTTGCGCGTTGTAGATCAAGGATCTGTTTGCCGGTCTCATCTTCTGGCGACAGGGAAAGAAATGCATCAGTGATAGAAGTCTTAAGCGATGCATCCATGTCTTTGCGTACTGTCCAGTTGTAGTCAAAGTAGGTGGGTGTGGTGTAAAAAACATTGACCTTGCCGGTATCGATTTTATTTGAATCGACCAGTTTTTTCCAGACACTGGCATTAAGAGCACCTGCATCTACCTTACCGCCTGCAACTGCAAAGGCTGTCGCATCATGAGCGCCGGAGAATGAAACTCGCATGTCCTGATCTGGATTGATGCCATCTTTAAGCAAAAAAGAGCGAGGCATCAGATGACCGGAAGTAGATGATGGTGAGCCAAAGGAAAAGGTTTTTCCCTTGAGATCAGAAAGCGACTTTATTTCTGAGTCTGCACTGGTAATAAAAACAGAAGTAAATACTTCATCTTCTGTTCTTTGAATGATCGGCTCAACAGCGTCGCCGGATCTTAGTTTAGCCTGAACAAAAGTGAAACCGCCAAACCAGGCCAGATCAACTTTGTCATTGACCAGTGCTTCAACAGCCGCGCTGTAATCGGTTACTGGTACAAAGCTGATGTCTTTTCCTGTCGCTTCGGCCAGATAGTCACCTAATGGTTCGAATTTACGTTGCAATTCTGTTGGGGATTCATCTGGAATTGCGGTTACGCGGAGAGTTTTATTGTCGCTGGCGAGTGCGGTATTGAAAATAATTGTTGATAAAACGAAAAGGAGAAAAGCAGGGATTATTCTAGAATAAAATCTCATTTAATAATGCCGATATGTAAGTTTTAGGGAATGTTTGTGTCGCCCTACAGACAACCTGTGCTAAACCGATTTGTCGAAAAGTCGATTTTCGACGCAGCATCAGCCGATATTCTATTGGATATATCTCCTATCGGCAATGAAATTGACACAGGTTTATCCTATTAGTTCCGAATACCCCTGCCGCGAGCCTTCATTTTCGAAAGACCAAAAACGACATGCCCTTCAGGCAGAGTCACTTTTCAAACGACGAAAAAGTAGTCAATAGTCGTCTTGCGACTATCCAGCCCATATTTACTGGACGGCTTTGAATCTTGCTGAAAAAATCCAAAGACTGAAAATCAGATTCTTATGTATTCGTTAGATGAAAGTTTGCGTGGCAGAACCTCTGCTACTGCGAAGGCGCCCTGACTGCGCGCCAAAGTTGACAGGAATAATGGCGCATGTGCTTAGTCCGGATCATTCACGAAATTGACGGCACCTCATTTGATCTTTGATTTTACCGCGAATTTCTTCTATTGCGCATATCAAACAAACTATTCGAAGCAAGAAAAAAATTTACTGTGAAAACAAATCTCTGCGCGATATGCTCGCCATTTTGAGGGCACTGATTGTTTGTCATATTCTGGCTCGGCGGGCTGGTAATTGCGATGCGTATGAAGAAATCTCAGTGTTGTTGGCCAATCACATTGTAGGAAAGGCGGATAGAAGATGAATGAAGTTAACTGGTCTACACAAGCAATAATAGACAAACGTGACACGTACTATGCAGCATCTCAGCGCGCCTTTGTCCCTTACCAAAAGCCTCTTATCCTGAAAAAAGGCGAGATGCAATATTGCTGGGATGAAAAGGGTAATAAGCTGATCGATCTATTGGGTATGAATCTGTGTATCAGCGTAGGTCATGCGCATCCCAAAGTCGTCGGAGCGGTGAGGGAACAGGTTGGGCAACTGACTCATTGCACGACGATGTTTCACCATCCCGTGCCGGCCCATCTTGCAGAAGAGCTGGCTGCCACTATGCCTGCCGGCCATGAATGGGTTGTTCATTTTACCAATTCAGGTGCGGAGGCAATTGATCTGGCTATCATGATGGCCCGCACATCGACTGGAAATCAGGACATCCTGTCGCTTCGTAATTCCTACCATGGCGCTACCTATGGCGCACAGGCCGTGACTGGCGTGCAGGGGTTTCGTCAGAATGTCTCGCATCTGTCCAACATCTCTTTTGTGGCTGAGCCGAACCAGTACCGCGGTATTTTTGGCGAGGGGACAGAGCCGTATCTTAAAGAGATCGACAACGCGATTTCCTACACGTCCAGTGGCGCTTTGGCCGCGATGTTTATCGAACCCGTTCAAGGCTATGGCGGGATTGTTCCAATGCCTGCTGGCTATATGAATGGCGCGGCTGAAAAGGTCCGAGCGGCAGGTGGTTTAATGATCATAGATGAGGTCCAGTCTGGCTTCGGCAAAACGGGTGATGCAATGTGGTGCTTCGATCATCACGGCGTCCTGCCTGATATGATGGTTATCGCCAAAGGCCTGGGCAACGGGATTCCGATTGGTGCTCTGGTCGTTAAGAAAGAAATCGCGGAAAGTATGGCCGGCAAGTTGTTGTTCCACACCTATGGTGCCAATCCCGTTGCCTGTGCTGCGGCGCGGGTAGTGTTGCAAGTGATCAAAGAGGACGAGATGATCGCCAACGCAAAAACGGTTGGCGCAAAAATACATGAAGGCCTGAAGCAGATTCAAAGCCGTTACGACATCATCGGTGATGTGCGCGGACGCGGATTCATGCAAGCCATCGAACTGGTAAAAGACCGCGGGACAAAAGAGCCTTCACCGGAACACACGGCCTTTGTGTTTGAACGCACGCGGGAACATGGATTGATTTTGTCAAAATCAGGAACGTTTAAAAATGTGTTGCGTATGGTGCCGCCGCTTTGTCTGCAGATGGATGATGTCCAGTCTGTGCTCGATGCGTTAGATCGCAGCTTTGCCGATCTTGAGAAAGCTAATCTCAATTGAACAGGATTATCATCATTGGCGGAGGCGCTATCGGTTTAAGTGTTGCCTGGCATCTGGCACAGCGCGGCGCTGATGACGTGCTGTTGCTGGAGCGCAATCAATTAACCTCCGGCACCAGTTGGCATGCGGCGGGTATTGTCGGGCCCTTGCGGGCAACCCCAAATTTAACGAAGCTCGCGATGTATGCCGAGCCCTGTTTCCTTGCACTGGAAAACGCCTCCGGCATGAGCACTGGTTACAAACGTACCGGTGGTTACTGGCTGGCGCGCCTACCCGAGCGCATGGATGAATTGCAGCGTATTGCTACACTGGGTCGTCACCATGGTCTAGGCGCAGATGTGCTCGGTGTTGAACAACTGCGTGAACAATTGCCCTGGCTGGATTTGCAAAATCATGTTGGCGGCATCAGCGTTGCCGCAGATGGCAATGTCAATCCGGTCGACTTATGCATGGCGTATGCGAAAGCGGCGCGCGATGCCGGTGTGACGATACGCGAACATTGCGAAGTGACCGATATCTGTGCGGAAAACGGTGCCGCCTGTGGCGTGGTGCTGGATGATGGATCCCGTATTGTCGCTGATACAGTGGCCTTGTGTGCCGGTGCCTGGAGCAAACCACTTGCCGCACGTGCCGGGCTTGCGTTGCCGATGCAGGCAGTCGAGCACATGTACATTGTCACCGAACCGATGAAAAACATACCAGAACCGTTTCCGGTGCTGCGGGATCTGGATAAGGGTATTTATATCAAGGGTGACAGTGGTGGCAAAGTTATCATCGGTGGCTTTGAACCCAACGCAAAATGCTGGAACGCCTTTGGTGACAATGGCAATACGCCGTTTCTGGAATTGGCTGAAGACTGGCCTCAGTTTGAACCCTTTATGCAGGCAGCACTCGATCTGGTACCTGAACTTTCTGATACCGGGGTACAGCGTTTCATGAACGGGCCAGAAAGCTTCACCGCCGACACCATGCCATTGGTGGGTCTTGCACCTGCGGTCGATAATCTCTTTGTGGCTGCGGGTATGAATTCGGTTGGCATCATGTCATCGGCGGGTATCGGTCGGGCACTGGCCGACTGGATTGTTGATGAGTCCCCGTCAATTGATTTGTGGGAAGTCGACATCGCCCGCGTTGATCCGCTAACCGCAGACGATAAGCACATGCACAGTCGCATGCAGGAATCAGTTGCCAATTTGTTTGCGATGCACTGGCCTTACAAGCAACAGGTCGCCGGCAGAGGTTTGCGTGAATCTGTGCTGCATGATCGTTGGGCTGCTCAGGGCGCCGTTTTTGGTGTGACAGGCGGGCTGGAACGCGGCTTGTGGTTTGCACAAAACGAACACGAAAAAACACTGCCTTATTCAGTTGGTGAGCAATCGTGGCAGGGCGTTGCCGAAAGAGAAGCTGCGGTTCTCGCTATCGGTACTGCATTACTGGATTTGGCAGCCTTCGGTAAGTTCAATATCACCGGACGCGATGCGTTGCTGTGTCTGCAAAACATAGCACCGGCAGATATAGACGTCGCTATCGGGCGCACTGTTTATACCGCCTTGCTAAATCACGCCGGTGGCATCGAAGCTGACGTTACTATCACTCGGTTAGATAACGAAAATTTCAGGCTGACCTCTGCAGGGGGGACACGCTGGCGGGATCTTGCCATGCTGCGGCGCGCGACAAAGGCTTATCAAGTCAGCATTGAGGATACAACCGAAGATGAAGTGGTGCTCGGTGTGATGGGGGCGACTTCACGTAGGCTGCTTGCCGGTCTGTCGGATACTGACTGGGACGATTTCCGATTTGCGCGATCACAAGTTGTAACGCTTGCCGGTGTCGTTTGTCGTGCAACACGGTTGAGCTATATCGGTGAGCTCGGATGGGAAATCGGTGTCGCGGTAGATGATGCCGCGATTGTTTTTGATGCGCTTATTAATGCCGGTGCAAAACCACTGGGGCAGTACGCGCTCAATAGCTGTCGAATAGAAAAACAATTTTTACATTGGGGGCATGACATCGGCCCTGGAGTCACGCCGCTGGAGGCCGGGCTCAGTCGCAATATCCAGTGGAACAAAAACTTTGTCGGCAAGGTGGCATTAGAGCGCCAGCGCGACGAGGGTATTTTCAGGCGACTGTGCCTGTTGCAAGTGAGTGATAATCCGCTGCTACTGCACGACGAGTTGATTTATTCCGAAGGTAGGGTAGTCGGGGCAACCACTTCCGGAACTCTTGGTGTGCGTTGCAAAAAACCGTTGGCAATAGGATTGATCGAAACCAAAAAAAACGAATCGCTTGATTCGATCTGCAAACGTGAATTTCACATTGAAGTAGCCGCTCGTCTTTACGACGCACGCGTGTTAGCGCAACTACCCCACGATCCAAACAACGAGTATATACGCCGATGAACGACGCGAGTGTTGTCATAATTGGTGGCGGTGTGATGGGCGTATCGCTGCTCTTTCATCTCACCGAAGCTGGTTGGCGTGATGTGGTGTTGTTGGAGAAGAATGATCTCACCCACGGCTCTACCTGGCATGCGGCGGGGCTGTGCACTCATTTTGCTCACAATGCCACGATTCAGGAATTGCGCGCCCATTCGGTGCGACTGTATCGCGACGAACTGCCTGCCCGCACCGGTGACACTTGCGGGTTCCATACCAGTGGTGCTATGCGTATCACACGCAATCCGGATCGCATGGATGAATTTCGCCATGT
>CAZNOB010000147.1:9120-13267 GCA_964574535.1 uncultured Granulosicoccaceae bacterium
TGGATTGTCGAAACCGAAAAATCCAGTTATCGCAGCACTCATGTGGTCAACGCGGCAGGTACCTGGGCGTGGGAAGTTGGCCAAATGATGGGATTGAATCTGCCCGTTGTGCCGATGCTGCATCAGTACCTGGTCACCGAAACCGCAGCCGCAATAAGCGAGCGTCAGTCGCACGGATTGCCCGAACTGCCGATAATTCGTGATCCGGAGGAAAGCTGGTATGTGCGCCAGGAACGCGACGGACTAATCCTTGGCCCGTACGAGCGCGACGCAACAGCCTGGTCTATCGACGGCGTGCCCCCGGAGTTCGGCGCTGAACTGTTGCCGGCTGATCTTGATCGTATTGAACACATAATTCAAAGCGCGCTCAAACGTATACCCGCGCTGGGTGAATCGGGAATCAAAACTGTGGTAAACGGTCCGATCACTTATACGCCCGATGCCAATCCGTTGATTGGTCCGGCCCACGGTATTGACAATGCCTGGCTGATAACCGGGTCGTCGATGGGCATAATGGAAGGTGGTGGCGCCGGTTGGTTTCTGGCTCACTGGATGACGCACAAGGCGCCACCAATGGATGCACAAGCGGTGGACTCACGTCGCTTTGGTGAGTGGGCAGATCGCGATTTTCGCGTCGATAAAGCGATCGAATCTTTTGGTCTGCAGTTCGGTGTGCACTATCCCTATGAAGAGCGGCCGGCGGGACGCAACATGCGCATCTCGCCACTGCATCGGGAAATGCTTGCCTGTGGTGCGGTGATGGGCTGTGTCAACGGCTGGGAGCGGCCCCTCTATTTTGCCAGCACTGCCCCGAGCAACACACTCACATTCAACCGACCGGAGTGGTTCGATGCAGTTGCCAATGAAGTGCAAACAGTTACACAGCATGCGGCTATTGCCGATCTATCTGTGTTTTCAAAATTTAGAATCAGCGGCAAGCAAACCTTTGAGTTTATCGACTCACTTGGCGCTAACAGCGTTCCGTCGGTTGGCAGAGCAGGCTTGACCCATGTGTTAACGCCGGCTGGTGGTGTAGCGAGCGAATTTTCCGTTGCGATGGTATCCGATACTGAAGCCAGGTTAACGTCAGGTGCCGCGACAGAGCGAATAGATTTATGGCAGTTGCAATCTCACGCCGCCTCGTTCGATGTGAAGATTGAAAATGTCACCGCGGATTACGCAGCCATCGGGCTAATGGGCCCAAAGGCTACAGAGATTTTAACGCTGGCCAGCAGCGCTGATGACACTGCCGACTTTGACTGGCTCAGCTGCAGGCAGATAACGGTTGGTGGAGTGCCGGCACTGGCGATACGTTTATCGTATGTAGGTGAATCGGGTTGGGAATTTCACGTCGCCAACGCACACGCCCTGGCGCTTTATCAGGCTTTAATAGATGCAGGAGCTGGATTTAAACTTGGTCACTATGGGGCCTATACCGCCAACTCAATGCGAATTGAAAAAGCCTATCCAGCATATGGCACTGAATTAACAACGGAACGCACACCCGAAGAATCCGCTGCGGGCCGGTTTGCAAAGACCGACGCACGTGAGTTTGTTGGTCGCCAGACGATGATAGAACGACGTGGCGACACGGCCTGGAAAACGGTGTTGATTGAAATCGTCGCCAAAGATATTTATCCGTATCACGCTCATCCCGTTTTTAACTCGGATGATAAAGTGATTGGCGTGGTTACCTCCGCGGCGTTCGGGCATCGATGCCAGAAAACACTGGGCTTTGCTTTGCTGCGTGAGCATCGTTCGTTCAACGACTTGAGCGTTGAGATAATGGGCCGGCGCTATCCTGCGAACGTGCTAAATACTATTCCGTTTGATCCAGCCAACAAACGCATGAAGTGCTGATAGGAGTCTGCAAGGCAGAACCTCTGCTACTGCGAACGTGCCCTGATGGTGCGCCCAAGGCGCTAATAATTATCGATCATTTTTTTTGCGTTAGAATAACTAAGCGCCTTAAATGTTTGTACCAGCATTTAACAAGACGAGGGTGCTCGCCATGGCACGTTCTCACTAAGCAGACTTCTACCGCGCAGACTATCATCTAACAATTGCATATGTGTCTTAATTTTTTTGTGTTTAGATGTTTTCGGCAACATACAAACAGTCCACTAAGTAAGCACGATAAACCGATATTAAAACGCGAAGCATTTGCTCGTGCCTCTCGCTCTTGATCTACCCGTGTTTAATCAGTAAATGCCGCAGGCACCCAAAGGGCTGAGTGGTCGCAAAAATACTCTTGGTTACTTTTCGTGTTTTGAAAAGTGATTCCTCCTGAAAGGCATATCCTGTTAGCACCACTCGTCGGGGCGAGTGCTCATGGAAACACTCGTATATTAAAGGAAGTTCTCATATTTCCGATAGTTTAGTGATGCAGTAGAACTATCGGATGTGGCTGCTCCCGACAATATTATGAGTGGAAACAGCTCACAACAAGATGGATTAGCCTGCATGACTCTAATGAACTACTTGCCACGAAGTCTGTTGCTATTGACAATCATTCTGGGTATGAACGCCTGTGATTCAGGGACTGGAATCGACAGCGCTGAGGAGCCTGTTGCTGCCGCAGCACTTGCGCAGACTTCTGACAATCTGCTCGTTAACGGTGGTTTTGAGTCTCAACTTAGTGGAGATGGCTGGCGCGCTTGTTCATCTTTTGCAAATTTCACTACAGATGCGACGCCAGGCGAAGGTAGCGGTGCTTTGTCGATCATGAATGGTGCGTGCCTGTCGCAGAGGACAGCGGCAACTGCAGGTGCTACTTATACGCTGAGCTGCGAAGGGCGCGTAGTCAGTAGCAATGGCGATTCGAATATCTCTTTCGGTTTTGTTGATGCTGGCTCTGCAGCTATTGAAGTGCAAGAGCATTTGATCACAACTGCAGATTACGCAACTATCACCAGTACTATTACAGCGCCAGCTTCTGCGGTTTCGGCTGAAGTGTTGATTTACAGTGAAGGTGAGGCAGCTGTCGACAATTGCAGTCTTACCAGGCTTGCGGATAGCGAGTTAATAAACGGTGACTTCAGCGCGGGCCTCACAGGATGGCAGACTTGCGACAACACCGCCGGTGATATCGAGGTTATAAGCAATAACCTTGAGCCCGGTAACCAGGAGTTATCCGTTTCAAATGGAGGGTGTGTTTATCAATTTGTCGATATTGGGACAATATTGGCAAGCGAAACTCAACGTTTAAGCACCAGTCTTATCTGCGATACGCTGACCGATGGCAGTGGTTACGCCAGCATTACACTAGGTTACCGCGACGCTAATTTTCAACAAATCAGTATTAACGTAGAAAACGTTATTACGGGTACTACCGACGGTGTTTTTGAAAGTGATCTGGCAGTCCCTTTTGATGCTCGCTTTGCAGAGGTACAGATCTACAGTACGTCATTAACTACTGTTGATAATTGCAGTTTATCGTATTAGGCATCCCTGCCCGGGGGCCTTCATTTTTTTAAAAGCCCGGATTCAAAAAGACCAAAAAGGAAGGGGCTGGCAGATGCTCAAACGCGTGTGTCACAGTGCCTCAATTGAAGTTAGCCAGGTGTGAGTATGAAATAGGGCGCAAGAGGAAAATCCTGCGAAACATTTGAGGGGAATTAGTTCTTGCCCGGCATCTCGCAGCTAATAACGTCAGGAAAGATCTGCTGTAGCTATTGGCGTTACCCTGGTGTTACATAAAATTGCGCTGCCTCTGTAGTAGCATCTAAGGCGCTGTACTCACTTTTCTGAATCTCACTTAGAATGACCAGGCTCAATCCGGTAAAAATTCCGTGCAGCGCCTTACATACTACTCTATATGCTTCTGAACTCGAAAACTTAAGCAACACCAGGGTCTATGAATCAGCAGGCTTAGCTTTTTTCGATACCCGTTTACTCAATTGATTCAGTATCCGGATCTATGAGGTTTCCGGGGGAAGTAAAAACAAAAATGCCCTCTAACTGAGGGCATTCATTCAACTCGGTAAAAATAGAGCTAGTGCTTATTTTGTCAGAATAATATCGACACGACGGTTTTGTTGCCGGCCTTCTGCAGTGTTGTTGCTTGCGATCGGTCGGTCCGCACCATAGCCGGCAGCAAATAATCGATCGGTTGCAATGCCCTGTGTGCGAAGGAAGTTCAGAGTGG
>CAZNOB010000148.1:0-7002 GCA_964574535.1 uncultured Granulosicoccaceae bacterium
GGTGGTTTCACGCCGTGCGGTTGTCGAATCCGAATACAGCGCAGAGCGCGAGCAGCTGCTCGAAAGTCTGCAGGAAGGTCAGGAAGTCACGGGTATCGTTAAGAACCTCACCGATTACGGCGCGTTCCTGGATCTGGGGGGTATCGACGGTCTGCTGCATATCACCGATATGGCATGGAAGCGCGTGAAGCATCCAAGTGAAGTGGTCGAAGTCGGCCAGGAAATGAAAGTCAAGGTGCTTAAGTTTGATCGTGAGCGCAACCGCGTTTCACTGGGTCTGAAGCAACTGGGTGATGATCCCTGGATGGATCTGGTTCGCCGTTACCCTGAGAACACTCGTATCTTCGGTGTGGTCACCAATATCGCCGATTACGGCTGCTTTGTGGAAATCGAGGAAGGTGTTGAAGGGCTGGTGCATGTCTCGGAAATGGACTGGACTAATCGCAACGTTAATCCTAACAAGGTCGTCGCTCTGGGCGATGAGATCGAAGTCATGATCCTTGACATCGATGAAGAGCGTCGCAGGATCTCCCTTGGCGTCAAACAATGTAAACAAAACCCATGGGAGGAGTTTGCAGGTAACTTTAACAAGAGCGATAAGGTTTCAGGTAAGATAAAATCAATCACTGATTTTGGAATCTTCATTGGTCTCGACGGTGGTATTGATGGTTTGATTCATCTGTCGGATCTGTCCTGGAACGATACTGGTGAAGAAGCTGTTCGCAATTTCCAGAAGGGCCAGGAAATCGAAGCTGTTGTTCTGGCTGTTGATCCTGAGCGTGAGCGTATTTCACTTGGAGTCAAGCAGCTTGAGCAAGATCCGTTTGGTCAATTTGTAGCCGATAATCCAAAGGGTTCTTTTGTTAAAGGCATCATTACCGAAGTCGATACAAAAGTAGCGATGGTTAATCTTGGTGAAGGTGTTGAAGGTATTCTACGGGCGAGCGAATATGCGCGAGACCGTGTAGAAGACCTTAAAATGCACCTGAAGGAAGGCGACGAGTTAGAAGCTAAGTTCATCAATATTGATCGTAAGGCTAGAGCAATATCTCTGTCGATTAAAGCGAAAGAAAGTGATGAAGAAGGTGAAGCGATGCGAGACTACGCGCAGAGCACAACCGCAACTGCGACTACCTTTGGCGATCTGATGAAAGAGCAAATGGGTTCTTTGGACAGTGAAGGCGAGTAAAAAATAAAATAGCGCAACAACCAGCACCGGGGCGAGTCTCCGGTGCTATTTAAACGTTAACCCCCACCCCGGAGCACAGGGCCAATGACCAAATCTGATTTGATTGAAGCATTAGCCGAAAGTCAGTCGCATCTCGCCCTGCGTGATGTCGAATTGGCGGTCAAAGGACTACTCGAGAGAATGAGCCAGGCCTTGTCGACAGGTGAAAGAATAGAGATACGCGGTTTTGGCAGCTTTAGTCTGCACTTCCGTCCCCCACGTATGGGTCGCAACCCGAAATCGGGTGACGCCGTTGCACTGCGCGGCAAGTATGTACCGCACTTCAAGCCCGGCAAGGAATTGCGCGAAAGAGTCAATTCCGGAAAGAACCCGGATACGCCGACCGGTGCAAATGACTCAGTCAATGGGTCGATAGACCACGAGCGAAAAACCGGCACCTGACAAATCAGTGGTTGTTACACAAGCCAGCTGTTGGCTTTCTGCGTAACACCATTTTACAGTCGATCGTTGGTGTCCTAATAATGAACCGTTGGCCAAGCCAGGTAAGTGACTGGAATAGATAGTCTCAACACGATGACTATATGCTCTGATACGCTATCTTTGCTCGACATCAAGTGATCTGCGCGTCAGAATCACCTTGTCAGGTTCTGCCGTCACTTAACTACACATAATCTATGGAATTCCCCTGGTGGCTGGTTTTACTGGCTGGATTTACCGGCTGGTTTTTAGGCTACGAAAAAATTCGCCATGCGTTTAGTGATCTTTGGTCCACGCGGAAATCTACCGATCTGGCGACGCTATTACCCGGTCATGACGATCGAGTCGAGCGCGATCCCGAGCTTGACGGATTACTAAAACAGTATGCTGTAGAAGAATCCTCATTCGATGTTTATAAAACGCTCGGCGATGCATTCAGGCGACGTGGAGAATACTCACGTGCGATTGGAGTGCATGAACACCTGCTGGCATCGGGAGCGCTCACGGATGAGCAGCGGCAACAATCAATTCTCGAGCTTTCTCGCGATTACGCAGGTGCCGGACTACTGGATCGGGTAGAAGCATTGCTGGTGCCGCTGGTCAGAGAGCACCCGCAAGGACTAGGGGCTCGAACCCATTTACTGCGTCTCTATGAAAAACAACAAGAGTGGGAAAGTGCAATTGAACTTGCTCGTGAAAGCCAGGTTCTGCCAAGTAACGAACGTGACTCTTTGATTGCCCAGTATTGTTGTGAGATTGCAGCGTTGCACGAACTTGAAGATAAGCTCGAAGAATCAGAACGCTGGTTAAAGAAGGCACTTAAAAATCATCCTGCCTGTAGTCGTGCGTTGCTCATGCTTGGTCGACAATGTATTGAATTGAAAAACTATGATGAAGCGCTCGAGTACTTTAATGAGATAGAAAAAAATCACCCGGAGCTTTCACCGGAGATTGCCGAGTCTTTGTTTTTTGCACTCAGCGAAAGCGGTGACAGCACTGCGATGCAGAATCACCTGGAATACGTGCGGCAACGGCAAAATAGTTACTCTGTGATTAAGCTTGCTCGCGATGCAATTAGCAGGTTGGAAGGTGAACAAAGTGCCCGTGAATTTTTTATTGAGCAAATAGCTCATCGTCCCTCATTGAAAGGACTACGGGACTGGGCAGAGCGTGAGCTTGAACTGACCAAACCGCGTGATAAAGAAAAAGTTGCCGCCATGGTTGAAATGCTGCGCGGGGTTGTTGATGAAAAACCTGTGTACCGATGTGATCGCTGTGGCTATCGTTGTAAACAAATTCAATGGCGATGCCCCGGTTGTGAAAACTGGAATTCAGTAAAAATTATTATAGGCGCAGAAGGGGAATAAATTGATAGATTCCAGGCCCGTCATTGTAGCTGTCGACAAGCCAGACCTGGCCTCTGCGATGGCCTTGGCCAGAACGCTTGATCCCTCTTTGTGTCGTGTCAAGGTGGGTAAAGAACTATTCACTAGTGCAGGGCCGCAGGTGCTGGATGAACTACACAAGCTTGGATTTGAGATTTTTCTGGATCTGAAATTTCATGATATCCCCAATACCGTCGCTGCTGCGTGCAAAGCTGCTGCAGCACATGGTGTGTGGATGATGAATGTTCATGCGATAGGTGGGCAGCGTATGATGGAAGCAGCGCGTGCTGCGGTTGGTGATTCAGCACCTGGAGTGCCATTGTTAATTGCTGTCACAGTGTTAACGAGTATGGATCAGGCTGAACTTAATGCCAGTGGTGTACCACTGTCAGTTGATGATCAAGTGGTTGCTTTAGCCAGGCAAACAAAAAATAGCGGATTTGATGGTATCGTATGCTCTGCACTGGAAGCTGACAAGATTTCAAAGCAAGTGCGTGGTTTGACCATGGTAACTCCGGGCATACGTTTGGCTGATGACAGCACTGATGATCAACGTCGGGTTATGACACCCGAAAAAGCGATTGCAAATGGTGCCAGCTTTCTGGTGATAGGACGAGCCGTCACCGGGGCTAAAGATCCGGTGTCTCGTCTGCAAGAGATTAACGATTCAATTAAGGCTGTGTAAACTCATGTCTGTCCTGCCGTTGTCTCTATATGCAGAGAATCGGTCAAAACCGGTGCGCACGATAACAGTTGGGAAATAACGGTGGTAGAAAAAAATTACATCAGTGCACAATCGTTGCTGGAAGATTCATGGCAACTCGGCGTCAGCATACTGAAAAGCGGGTTTCATCCGAACTTTATTGTTGGCGTGTGGCGCGGTGGAACACCTGTTGGGATTGCTGTTCAGGAAATGCTTGATTTTTATGGTGTCCATACCGATCACATATCCATTCGAACCTCTTCTTATAGCGGTAAAAGTCGCCTGGAAGCCCCGGTACGTGTGCATGGACTTGATTACCTGATCAATAATATTAATGCAGATGATTCCCTGCTAATTGTTGATGATGTCTATGATACCGGCCTAAGTGTACAAGGAGTTATTCAAACCCTGTCCAACAAAGCACGGCGTAATACGCCGGAAGATATACGTATAGCCACGCCTTACTTTAAGCCCTCTAAAAATCGTACCGATCTGACTCCGCACTATTATATTCATGAGACTGATCAATGGTTGGTGTTCCCACATGAGATGGACGGCATGAACCGCGCTGAACTGAAAATACACAAGCCCAGATTACTGCCGTTCATTGAAGATATGGATGAGTTTTACGCCAATGAACCTGATCGGCAATCTGCGACCTCCCAGGGAATCAATAAAGAGAAGTAATAGAAGAAACCAGTTGTAAATCATCTGTAGTGATTCTGTTTTCCTGCGCCACCATTAGTTAGAATGATTTCATCATGATAGCAAAGACATCCCCGATTAAAATTGATTTGCGCAGTGACACGGTCACTCGTCCCACCGAGGCGATGCTTTCTGCAATGAGTGCTGCCGAAGTTGGCGATGATGTGTATGGTGAAGATCCAACCGTCAATGAGCTGGAGGCATTGGCCGCAGGCAAATTAGGCTTCGAAGCAGCGTTGTTCGCAAGTAGTGGCACTCAAACTAATCTGCTGGCTCTGTTGGCTCACTGTGAGCGGGGTGATGAATATATTGTTGGTCAGCAGGCTCATACCTATAAATATGAAGGCGGTGGCGCCGCCGTTTTTGGCAGTATTCAGCCCCAACCACTTGAGTTCCGATCCGATGGTACTTTGTCCCTTAAGCAAATAGAGGCAGCGATAAAGCCAGATGACTTTCATTTTGCCAATACCAAATTAATTTCTTTGGAAAATACCGTGGCTGGCCGTGTGCTGCCAATGGATTATTTAGCGGCAGCACGTGAGCTAGTGGATTCTCGGGGACTGATTTTACACCTTGATGGTGCTCGGGTATTCAATGCTGCGGTGCATCTGAACATAAATATCAGAGACATCGTGCAGTATTTTGATTCAGTCTCTGTTTGTTTATCAAAGGGGCTATGCGCACCGGTGGGCTCGGTATTGTGTGGCAGCGCCGAGATGATTCATAAAGCACGTCGTTGGCGTAAAGTGCTGGGTGGTGGAATGCGACAGGCCGGCTTTATCGCCGCCGCCGGAATTGTAGCCTTGCGCGAGAACATAGACAGGCTTGAGGAAGATCACAACAATGCGCAAAAGCTATTCAACGGACTGCGCGATATTGATGCGCTTAACCTTACAGACGACAGCCTGCAGACCAATATGGTCTTTCTTGATTGTGGTAAGAGTGTCGCAGATGGACTCGAACAACACCTGAGAGAAAAAGGCATTGTGATTACATCCGGCGCAAAGGTGAGGCTGGTGGTTCACAAAGATGTCAGCGCCAGAGATATTGGCCGCGTTACCAGGCTGTGCAAAGAATATTTTAGCAACACCTGAAGAATTAAAGGTCGCCACTTTGCAGGTTTTTGTATTGGCGTGCTAACCTGACAATGAGTAGCTATTGACAGGTGCTGCCGCGGTAAAGATGTCGAGTCGGTTTGGAGTCAGCATTGATTCGGTGCAGAGTATCGTCATGGCCGCTAGCCGACAAAAAACAGGAAAACTCGATGGCAGGACCTCCGGTATTTAATATTGAACCTGTTCAGTTCCGGTCTGATCCCTATCCGGTGCTGGCAACTTTGCGCAGTGAGTGTCCGATTGCCTATGTGCCACAACTGGACAGCATATTGTTCACTCGTCGCAATGATATTGCTACCGCAGAAAAAGATATTGCTGTTTTTAGTTCGCACCAACCCGATGGCCTGATGAATCAACTCATGGGTCAAAACATGATGCGTAAAGATGGTGAGGAACATCAGCTTGAAAAAAAGGCATTGTTTCCAGCTATCTCACCGGCAACAGTCCGAGACCACTGGACAGCTGTGTTTCAGTTTTATGCAGATAAATTGCTTGATGAGCTGGAGCCGGCGGGAGAGGCAGATTTAGTCAAAGATTTTGCGCTGCCTTATTCCGCTGACTGTCTAAGATCGCTTACCGGGCTCACCAATATCACTGCGCAACAAATGGATAGTGCATCACAGCATATGATTGATGGTATCGCCAACTACGCGGGCGACATTGAAACTGAAGCGCGATGTAACCAGGCCACCGCTTTGCTTGACAGGGCCATCAATGAAATTGCTAAAAAGACTGAACATTCTGCTGAGCCCAGTCTGCTTAATGTGATGTTGCAGTCAGGCATGCCGATAGGTAATGTCCGGTCGAATATTAAGCTTGCGATTAGTGGCGGGCAGAATGAACCGCGCGATGCGATTGCTGGCGCAGTGTGGGCGTTGTTGAATCACCCGCAACAATATAAGCTGGTTTTGAGTGGAGATGTCGGCTATTTAAAAGTGTTCGAAGAGTATGCACGGTGGATTTCCCCGATAGGAATGTCTCCGCGTCGCATCGCCATGCAGCATCGTTTTAATGATATTGAACTGCAGACTGATGACCGTATATTTTTTATGTTTGGATCTGCTAATCGCGATGAACGGTGTTTTGAATTTCCTGCTCAGTTCAATTTAAAAAATGATACTTCCAAAAGTATTGCCTTCGGTGCAGGGCCTCATTTTTGTGCAGGTGCCTGGGCATCGCGCGCCATGATTGCAGATGTCGCATTGCCCAGTGTGTTCAAACGTTTAAAAGGTCTGCGAATCAACCATAAAAAACCCGCACCTGTGATGGATGGGTGGGCATTTCGAGGACTGCTTAACCTTCCGGTTGAGTGGGATTTTTAAAGATCCACAGGTCACGAACTTATAACCTTAAAATATATATCAACACCAATCAAACGAGAAACTTATGGCTAAAGCATACTGGATTGCACATATAACAGTCACTGAT